>USDE01000175.1 GCA_900553345.1 uncultured Collinsella sp. | reverse complement strand
TTGGTCAAGGCCGCGGCAGGCGAGGTAGAACAGCTGCTCGTCGCGGACGTGGCCGATGGTGGCGCCGTGGTTGCCGGCAACGTCGTCCTCGTCGCAGAGGATGACGGGGACGGTCTTGTTGTCGACGCCCTTGTTGGCCAAGAGCACGGTTTCGCGCTCGGTGCCGACGGCACCCTTGCAACCGTGCACGAGGTCGATGGTGCCACGGTAGACCTTCTTGGACGTGCCAGTCAGCACGCCGTTGGCGTCGATCTCGCACTCGGTCTTGCGGCCGCGGTGGCGCAGCTCGTAGTTAAAGTCGCGCACCTGCTCGCGGGCGCCCAGGTAATCGGTATCGATCGTCACCTTGGCGGTATCGCCCAGCAGGTCGCCGGCAAGGCCGGTGGCGCTGGCGCCAGCACCCAGGACGGTGTGCTGCACGTTGACGCGCGCGCCCTCGTCCAGGAACAGGCCGGTGTCGTCGAGCGCGATCCAGCTATCGTCGAGCGTCTGCGTGCAGGTCACGTTGACGGTGGCGTACTCGTGGGCGCACACGCGTAGCGCGGAGCCCACGACGCCTTGGCCGGCAACGGGGGAGTCCAGGGCTATGCGCAGGTCGAGCGTTGCCTGCGGACGGGCGACGACATCGATGGCGGCGATGGCCGCGGCAGCGTCGACGCCACTCACGCGCACGGTAACCGTGGCGTGCTTGTATGCGGGCACATCGATGACGACGCGCTTGGTGGCGTGGTCGGCCAGGTAGGTGTAGGTAGCCTCGCCCATGCCAGTCTCGAAGGCCTCGGCAGGGGAGAGCTCCTCCTCGAGCTTGATGGCGCCGGCCTGGTAGATGGAGGTGGCGGGCACGTCGAGCTCGGTCTCGGGCGTGATGCGGGCGCGGTCGGCGGCGTCGCCGGGGGCGGAGGCGCGGCGCTCGGGGAAGCGCTCGGCCATGGTGTCCATGGCGGCTTCGAACGCGTCTGCCACGCCAGTAAACTGCTCGTCCAAGCCCTCGACCTCAACGGCCTCGGTGGGAGCGGCGGCAAGCTCGTCAGAGAGCTCGAGCTTGGTCTGATTCATCTTCAGCCAGCCCCAAGTGGCGGCCGGCATCGCGTTGACCTGCTCAAGGGCGGTAGCAGCGGTGTTCGTGGTCTGTTTCATTATCCGATCGCTCCTTCCATCTCGAGCTTGATCAGGTTGTTCATCTCGACGGCGTACTCCAGCGGCAGCTCCTTGGAGACCGGGTTGGCAAAGCCGTTGACGATCATGGTACGGGCCTCTTCCTCCGAGATACCGCGGCTCATCAGGTAGAACACCTTGTCGTCGCCGATGCGGCCGATGGTGGCCTCGTGGCCGATGTCGACGTTCTTGGCGCGGATGTCCATGGCCGGAATAGTGTCGGAGCGGCTTTGGTCGTCGAGCATCAGCGACTGGCAGCTCACGGTTGCCTTGGAGCCCTCGGCCTTGGGTGTCGCCACGATAGAGCTGCGGAAGGTCTGGATGCCGCCGCTCTTGGAGATACCCTTGGTCTCGACGGTTGCCGAGGTGTCGGGCGCGTTGAGCACGACCTTGCAGCCGGTATCGAGGTTCTGGCCGGCGCCGGCAAAGGTAATGCCGGTAAAGCTCGAGCGGGCGCGACGGCCGTTGAGCACGCTCATGGGGTAGAGGTAGCCCACGTGGCTGCCGAAGGAGCCGCTGATCCACTCGATGTCGCCGTCCTCGTCCACGCGCGCACGCTTGGTGTTGAGGTTGTACATGTTCTTGGACCAGTTCTCGATGGTCGAGTATCGCAGGTGCGCACGCTTGCCCACAAAGAGCTCCACAGCGCCGGCGTGGAGGTTGGCCACGTTGTACTTGGGTGCGGAGCAGCCCTCGATAAAGTGCAGGTCGGCGTCGTCCTCGACGATGATGAGCGTGTGCTCAAACTGGCCGGCGCCCTTGGCGTTGAGGCGGAAGTAGCTCTGCAGCGGAAAATCGAGCTTGGTGCCCTTGGGCACGTAGACAAACGAGCCGCCCGACCACACGGCGCCGTGCAGGGCCGCAAACTTGTGGTCGGTGGGCGGGATGAGCGTCATAAACTTCTCGTGGATGAGCGGCTCCCACTGCGGGTCGTGCAGGGCCTCTTCGATGCCGGAGTAGACGATGCCCATCTTGGACGCGGTGTCCTGCATGTTGTGGTAGACGAGCTCGGAGTCGTACTGCGCGCCGACGCCCGCCAGGTAGCTGCGCTCGGCCTCGGGGATACCCAGGCGCTCAAAGGTGTTCTTGATGTCGTCGGGCACCGACTCCCAGTCGTGCTTTTGGTCGGTGTTGGGCTTGACGTAGGTGACGATGTTGTCCATGTCCAGGCCCTCGATGGAGGGGCCCCACGTCGGATTGGGGAAGCGGTTAAAGATCTCGAGGGATTTGAGGCGCAGGTCGAGCATCCACTGCGGCTCGTCCTTCTTGGCGCTGATCTCGCGCACGATGTCGGGCGTGATGCCGGCGTCGAGGCGCTCGAATCCCTCCTCGCCATAGGTGAAGTCGTAGAGGCTGCGGTCGATGTCCGCGACCTCGGTGCGGTTCTTGGTCATTGCGTCGCCCCTTTACGCCTGCTGCTCGGCAGCGGCGGCTTCGGCCTTGGCGTGCTGCTCGGCGGCCTCGCGCTCGAAGGTCTCAAAACCGTTCTTGTCGATCCAGGGGATCAGCGAGGCGTCGTCCTCGCGCACAATATGGCCCTTGACCATAACGTGGACGCGGTCGACATCCAGGTGCTCCAGGATGCGCGTGTTGTGCGTGATGATGAGCATGGAGCCGTCGCAGCTCTTGCGGTAGGCGTCCATGCCGTGGCTAACGGTGGACAGGGCGTCGACGTCCAGGCCCGAGTCGGTTTCGTCCAGGATGGCGAGCTTGGGCTGCAGCAGCAGAAGCTGGAGCATCTCGACCTTCTTTTTCTCGCCGCCCGAGAAACCTACGCCCAGCTCGCGGTTGAGGTAGGCGGTGTCCATGTTGAGCTCGGCCGCGAGCTCCTTGACGCGACGGCGGAACTCCTTGCCCTTCATCTCCAGGCCGGGGCGGCCGGCGATGCTGGCGCGCAAAAAGCTCGACAGCGGCACGCCCGGGATCTCGACCGGGGCCTGGAAGCTCAGGAACAGGCCGGCGCGCGAACGCTTGTCGGTGGTGAGATCGGTGATGTCTTGGCCGTCAAAGACGATGCGGCCGTCGTTGACGGTATAGACGGGGTCGCCCATGACCAGGTGGCCGAGGGTGGACTTGCCGGCGCCATTGGGTCCCATCAACACGTGGGTCTCGCCGGCGGCGACGTTGAGGTTGACGTTGTGGAGGATGGTCTTTTCGTCCACGGAGGCGGTCAGACCTTCGATGGAAAGCAGCGGATTTGCGCTCATGCTGTCCCTCTCTGTATATGGTGTACTCATAGGTGTACTAAACCCTAGGAATCTTCTCGGAATAAAGTTACTATGGGTTCGGCGTTAGTCAAGGGAAAACCCGACTAATCCACTCGACTTTTTAGATGTGGGACATAATAATCAGGTTTGTTTGCCCCGCGTGCATAAGATTTGGGACAAACACTCCTGGGTTTTTGTCCCAGGAACAACGGGAGGGTAGGTATGCTCATTTCTTCTAAGGGCCGCTATGCCCTCCGACTGATGATCTATATCGCAGCGCTTGGTGATACCGAGGGCAAGATTGCTCTGCGCGAGGTCGCCGACCGCGAGCATATCTCACAAAAGTATCTGGAGCAGTTGGTTCGTCCGCTTATGAAAGCGGGCCTGCTTAAGAGCGTGCGCGGCAAGGGCGGCGGCTACATGATGGCCAAGGACCCCGCCGAGGTGCGTGCCGGCGACATCCTGCGTGCCGTTGAGGGCAGCACGGCTCCGGTGGCGTGCGATGGCATCGACAACAGCTGTACTCGCAGCGACCTTTGCTCGACCGTCAAGTTCTGGCGCGGACTGGACGACGTGATCGAAAAGTATGTCGACGGCGTGACCCTGGCCGACCTAG
>USDE01000174.1 GCA_900553345.1 uncultured Collinsella sp. | reverse complement strand
TTCGGGCGTCGACCTTGAGCTTGAAGTCATCAGCGACGAGGCGATCGAGCCCATCAGCAAGCTCAAGACGCATTTCCTGGGCAGCAAAAACCCGCGCCTTCACACCGACGAGACGCTTATGGCGCTGTCGATCACCTCGGCTACGAGCGAGACGGCCGCTCGTGTCCTTTCGGGCCTGGAGCAGCTGCGCGGTTGCGATGCCTTCTTTAGCGTGATTATCTCGCCGACGGACGAGACGGTGTTGCGTAAACTGGGCATCAACGTGTGCTGCGAGCCCAAGTTTGAGCGTCGTGGTTTCTTCCATCGCTAAGTTTGAAGTACCGCGGTAATTGCATCGCATTTTGGCCGTATCGGGTTAGCGCCCGGTACGGCTTTTTGATCAATAAAGCGTCTATTTCGGCGAAAAATAGCCGTTTACCTGCCTAAAAACAATTTGGGCGGTATACAATAATCGTAACTGTTTCATCCTTAGCGGGATGCCGCATGATGGATATTACCTGCCATCGTGAGGTGTGTCGGTCGTGCACGGCGCGCTGGATGCTCGTGCTCGGTTAGAGGAGGCTGCCATGGCGGGCAAGGGTCGTGCGAGTGTCAACGATATGAAGCGTGTCGAAGTGCTGGTGTTGATGGAGATTGCCCAGCAATCCGAAAGTGGCGGGACATATGGCTTCTCGCGCAAAACGCTTGCGGAGCACGTTGGGGTGTCTCCGTATCGAGCCCGCGCCGCAATTGAGCGCTTGGATTCTGACGGTTTGATCGAGGTCGTTTCGCGTTATAGCGAGGATGGCGGCCAGCTTGCAAATGGTATTTGCCTTACCGAGCGTGGCGGGTGGTATCTGAAAGGCATCCGCGCGGGTATGCTCGTTCGGGATATGCTCAGGGACGAGCTTGCCGATCGGTAGCGATCTGCCGCCTAAGTTGTTGTTACGCCGCTCGGGTCCCGGGCGGCGTTTTGTTTCGAGATGGAGAAATGCAAGCACTTTGGTGAAAAATGGCGAACTGCTTCTTTCTCGAGTATTACAATGAAGACCCGTAAGATGTGTATGGACAACTTCTACGGGAAGCGCAGGTAATTCAATATGACTAAGCATGTGTTTGTGACCGGCGGCGTGGTTTCGTCTTTGGGCAAGGGCATTACCGCGGCATCGCTGGGCCGTTTGCTCAAGTCGCGCGGCTACAAGGTGACGATGCAGAAGGCCGACCCGTATCTGAACGTCGACCCCGGTACCATGAGCCCGTTCCAGCACGGTGAGGTCTTTGTGACCGAGGACGGCTACGAGTCCGATCTGGACCTGGGCCACTACGAGCGCTTTATTGACGAGAACCTGACCCGCGATTCTAACTTTACGACGGGCGCCATTTACAAGAGCCTGATTGCCCGCGAGCGTCGCGGTGACTTTTTGGGCGGTACCGTCCAGGTGATCCCGCACGTCACCAATGCTATCAAGGACAAATTCCGCCGCATTGAGGAGCAGACTGGCTCCGACGTTGTCATTACCGAGCTGGGTGGCACGATCGGCGACATCGAGTCGCAGCCGTTCGTGGAGGCTATCCGCCAGTACCGCAAGGAGGCCGGTCCCGAGAACGTCTGCTACATCCACGTATCGCTCGTTCCCTATATCGCCGCCGCCCACGAGGTTAAGACCAAGCCCACGCAGCACTCCGTCAAGGAGCTGCGCAGCTTTGGTATCCAGCCCGACATTATTGTGCTGCGCTCCGATCACCATATTGATGACGCTATCCGCGGCAAGATCGCGAGTTTCTGCGACGTCGACACCGACTGTGTCTTTACCAACGAGGATTGCGCGAGCATTTACGACGTGCCGCAGCTGCTCGCGGAGCAGGACTTTGACCTGCGCATTTGCGAGCGCCTTGGCCTCGATCCGCGCGAGCGCGATATGAGCGCATGGAATGAGTTCCTGCGCAAGCAAAACCATGCCAACCATCACGCCGATAAGGTTAAGGTTGCCGTCGTGGGAAAGTACACCCAGCTTCCCGATGCATATCTGTCGGTTATCGAGGCCCTGCATCACGCGGGCGTTTTCTACGATCGTCACGTAGATGTGCAGCTGGTCGATGGTGAGAGCCTCGATGCCGAAAACGTCAATGAGGTTCTGGGCGACGCATCGGGCATCCTGGTTCCCGGCGGCTTTGGCAAGCGCGCCCTGGAGGGCAAGATCCTTGCTGCCGAGTTTGCTCGCGAGCACAAGATTCCGTATCTGGGCATTTGCCTGGGTATGCAGGTTGCCGTGTGCGAGTTCGCCCGCAACGTTGTCGGCCTTGCCGGTGCCAGCTCCTCCGAGTTTGATCCGGACGGTCCGTTTAGCGTCATCGACTTGATGAGCTCGCAGGAGGACGTGACCGAGAAGGGCGGCACCATGCGCCTGGGCGCCTATCCGTGCAAGCTCGCTGCCGATACCCTCGCGCGTGAGGCGTATGGCGAGGAGCTTGTCTACGAGCGCCACCGTCACCGTTTTGAGTTCAACAATGCCTTCCGCGATCAGCTCGAGGACGCCGGTCTTGTCATCTCGGGTCTTTCGCCTGATGAGCGTCTGGTCGAGATGGTCGAGCTGCCGCGCGATGTGCACCCGTGGTTCGTGGCCACCCAGGCTCACCCCGAGTTTAAGAGCCGCCCCACCAATCCTCAGCCGCTATTCCGAGAGTTCGTGCGTGCCTCGATTGGCCAGCATGAGGGCGTCGATCGCCTACAGGTGACGCCCATGAATCGTGCGATGGACTAAGGTTGCCGGCGAACCGGGAACATATCGGAGAAGCTCCTTCGTCGCTCGCTGTGGCGGCGGGGGAGTTTCTTGATTACCTTGCAGTCGAGCGGGGCTTGGCGCGCAACACGATTGCCGCCTATCGCCGAGACTTGACGACCTACTGTGCCTATCTGGAGCGGACGGGTATTGCATCCTTTGAGGAAGTGAGCCGGCGGGTCGTCGAGGATTTTATCGCCGATCGGCGCGACGGGGGCTATTCCGATGCCTCGGTGGAGCGCGCGCTCGCGGCCGTCAAAGGTCTGCATGCCTTTCTGGTGCGCGATGGGGCCGTGGCCCAAAATCCCACGGCGGCATTGCGCTTGCCAAAAAAGGCCGAGCGCCTGCCGGAGTGCCTTTCGGTGGAGGATGTTTCGGCGCTGCTTGACCAGGATTTTCCCGATGGAGAGATGGGTCTGCGCGATCGCGCCATCTTGGAAGTGCTGTATGGATGTGGCCTTCGCGTGAGCGAGCTGGTGGGGCTCGATGTGAGTGATATCCATGTCGATGACGGCTTTGTGCTGGTTCGCGGCAAGGGCTCCAAGGAGCGTCTGGTCCCTTTGGTGGGAAGTGCGGCGCGTGCCCTGACACGCTATATATGCGATGGACGCCAGCTTCTGGCGGCTCACGCCCGTGGGACAAAGACGCTGGCGGTCTTTTTAAACAAGAACGGCGGGCGTCTGTCGCGTCAGGGTGTTCACGTCATATGCGAGCGCTACGGGCGCCAGGTGGGGTTGGTGGGCCTCCATCCGCACACGTTGCGCCACTCCTTTGCCACCCATATGCTCGCGGGCGGCGCGGACCTTCGCGTGCTGCAGGAGATCTTGGGGCACGCCGATATATCGACCACGCAGGTCTACACGCATGTCGACCGTACGCAGCTGGCCGAGGTTTACCTGGCGGCCCACCCGCTGGCACATCGCTAATACACTGCTGACCTGCAGTTACATGCTATCTGAGGGCGGACCCTCGATTGCTGGAACGTGCTGTCGCACGCGCTTTGGCAATCGGGGGTCCGTCCCATTTTGCGCCGTCGGCCAATGTCGCGGTGGGGCGCGCATGTCGTGCGTGGGGGAGTTTGGGGGCGATGTGAACGGCGTGTAAAGGGACATAAAATTCGCCTCAAGGTCAACTTGAAGGTTGAGGTTGAAAGGCGGGGTGCTACAGGTGGCATCCCGCCTTTGCGCTAAACACAACATATTGTGTTTTCGAACATATGCT
>USDE01000173.1 GCA_900553345.1 uncultured Collinsella sp. | reverse complement strand
CCCCGCCACCACAAAGGGACAGGCACCTTTGTGGTGGTTTTGACCCGTCCCAGCGGTTTGTCTCAATCTGTAACATCTAGACCGTTAAAAGTCGTCTTACTGTTACAGAATGAGATGTTTGTCCCGACGCCTGCCTTTTGTCTCGATCTGTAACATATAGAGCCGATTTATCAGCCCAGATGTTACAGGTTGAGATGTTTGATGATCGGGATAGAGAGCCAGCTCCTATGTGGTGGCTCCTATGTGGTGGTTTTTCAGTTTGCCAACGATATGTGAACGGCTAAAAAAGTCTGCTATACTCTTTCCCGCTGTCCCCATCGTCTAGCGGCCAAGGACGCCACCCTTTCAAGGTGGATATCGCGGGTTCGAATCCCGCTGGGGGCACCATTTGAATTGAAGAGCCCGTTACCCTCGCGGTAGCGGGCTTTTTGCTACCGATATGCCGGGATTCGAACCCGACAGGGTGCGAATCCCGGCATCATCGCAAGGCCTGTGGGCAAAAAATAGCAAATATGAGTACTGTTACCATTTTAGTAACAGCAATTTCATGCCTTCAGAAGACGATCTAGACGTCAGGCGTCCTACGGCGGAAGAATTGCAGACGTTTATCGGCTAAGTACTTGGACATATTTTGCGTAACACTTCATATTTTGCAAATAAATAATGCTACAGGACTTGTGACAGTACTCATATTTGCCACTTTTTGACCACGGGGTATCCGGAGGGGCCCTCGATAAGCATCTAACGCTACAATAACTACCACGTGGCTGGGTTTGCCGGCCGAATGTGCGATGTCGTGGGAGGGGACATGGTCGAGTTTACAAAGACGATTAAAGATCCGTTGGGATTGCATGCCCGCCCGGTTGCGCTGCTCTATGACATCATTGCCAAGCACCGTAGTGACGTGTCGGTTTCGATTGGTGACCGCTACACCGATGGCCGCGACGTTATAGGGCTCATGGCACTCTGCGGCGAATGTGGCGAAGACGTCGTGTTCCGCGTTTCGGGCGTGGATGAGGCCTCCTGCGTCACGTCGATCAGAAACCTCTCGCTCTAAGCGCATCAATGTGACAAGGGGACAGTCCCCTTTGTTGCATAAATTGGTATGACAAGGCACCGCAAAGAGATGGTCTTTGTGGTGCTTCTTTTGTTTCGTATAGGAAACTTTTTCGAAATCTGAATGGGGACCCTTTCCAAAAAGTTAACCACGTGTTAGTTTACTAAAGCGAACATAGATGTGGCTAACTTTTACCATGTCGATGTGAAGGACGAACTGACGTTAGGAGCCACTCATGTCTTGCGGACCGCAGATGCCGGCAATGCCGCTTTCGATGGTAAAAGCGGGCGAAACCGTGCGCGTGTCTCGTGTAAAGGGCAATGAGGACATGAAGCACCACCTCAAGGACCTCGGCTTTGTCGAGGGCAGCGAAATCCACGTGGTGAGCTCGAGCGGCGCCAATATCATCGTTACGGTACTGGGCGCACGCTTTGGTATCGATTCCAAGGTTGCCATGCACATCATGACCGTCGGTTAGTCTGCAGCATTTCATAAAAACCGAAAGGGGGACAAGAGGATGAAGACGTTGGGTGACGTTAAGGTGGGCGAGAGCTCCACCATCGTCAAGCTTCACGGTGAGGGTGCGCTTCGCCGCCACCTTATGGACCTGGGGCTCATCAAGGGCACTTCGTTCAAGGTCGTGAAGGTCGCGCCGCTCGGTGATCCGGTCGAGATCAACGTGCGCGGCTACGAGCTTTCCATCCGCAAGGAGGAGGCGGCCGTCGTCGAGGTCCAGTAAGGGCTTGCGACGTATATTTCTGCAGATAAAGTTAGGTTTTTCTAACTTAATGCAGCATCTTTGAAGCACATTATCCAGCCTGCGCGGAGAAAGCAGCGCGGACACATAAGGAAGAAGGATTGAATGGCGGATTCTCAGATCCATGTCGCACTGGCGGGTAACCCCAACTGCGGCAAGACCACGCTTTTCAACCTGATCACCGGCGCCAACGGCTACGTTGGCAACTGGCCCGGCGTCACGGTTGAGAAAAAGGAGGCCAAGCTCCTAAGCGACAAGAACGTTACCATCACGGACCTCCCTGGTATCTACTCGCTTTCCCCCTACAGCCCCGAGGAGCAATGCTCGCGCGATTATCTCATGAGCGGCGAGCCCGATGTGGTCGTCCAGGTTGTCGATGCCACCAACCTCGAGCGCAACCTGTACCTGGCGCTTCAGGTTATCGAGACCGGCCTGCCCGTAGTCGTCGCCCTCAACATGGCCGACTTGGTCGAGAAGAACGGCGATAAGATCGACACGGACAAGCTCTCCAAGAAGCTCGGTTGCCCGGTCATGATGATCTCGGCCCTTAAGAACAAGGGTATCAAGGAGCTTTTCGAGCAGGTCAAGAAGTCTGCCGCTTCTAAGGGCCAGGTGCCGGAGCACAAGTTCGATTCCTCCATCGAGGACGTTCTGGACCACATCGAGAACAACCTGCCGGCGAGCGTTCCCGCCAACAAGCGCCGCTACTACGCTGTCAAGCTGTTTGAGCGCGACGCGGACGCCTGCAAGCTCATCAACCTCACTAAGGAGAAGGCTGCTCGTGTAGAGCAGCTGGTCGCCCAGTGCGAGCAGGATTGCGATGACGACGCCGAGTCCATCATCACCGGTGAGCGCTACGGCGTGATTGCGCACATCATCGACGAGTGCCTCACCAAGGCCCCGGCCAAGATGAGCACCTCCGAGAAGATCGACCGCGTGGTTACCAACCGTATCCTGGGCCTGCCGATCTTTGTGGTCATCATGTTCTGCGTGTACTACATCGCCGTTTCCACCCTGGGCGGCACGGTGACCGACTTCACCAACGACCAGCTCTTTGGTACCGACGGTTGGTACGTGCTCGGTCAGGGCCGCGATGCCTACGACGCTGCCGTCGAGGCCGCGGGTGACAACGCTGATTCGGTCGATCCGGCTCAGTATGGCCCCTATGTTCCCGGCATTACCACCATGGTGCACGATGCCCTTGTGGCGGGTGGCACCGAGGACGGTGGTCTGGTCGATTCGCTCGTCTGTGACGGTATCGTCGGCGGCCTGGGCGCCATCTTCGGCTTCGTGCCGCAGATGTTCCTGCTCTTTGTGATGCTGTCCTTCCTGGAGGACTGCGGCTATATGGCCCGCGTCGCCTTCATCATGGACCGCGTGTTCCGCCGCTTTGGCCTGTCCGGTAAGTCCTTCATCCCCATGCTCGTGTCCTCGGGCTGCGGCGTCCCCGGCGTCATGGCTACCAAGACCATCGAGAACGAGAAGGACCGCCGCATGACGGTCATGACCACCACGTTCATTCCCTGTGGCGCCAAGCTGCCGATCATCGCCCTGCTCATGGGTTCCATCATCGGCGATTCTTCTACCACCGCCGCGTGGATCAGCCCGCTCTTCTACTTCCTGGGCGTCTTTGCCGTCATCGCCTCGGGCCTCATGCTCAAGAAGACCAAGCTCTTCGCCGGCCGCCCGACCCCGTTTGTCATGGAGCTCCCCGCTTACCACTTCCCGGCGATCCGCTCCTGGGCGCTGCACGTGTGGGAGCGCTGCTGGGCCTTTATCAAGAAGGCCGGCACGATCATCTTCGCCTCTACCGTCGTGGTGTGGTTCCTCTCCAACTTTGGTAGCTACAACGGCTCCTTTGGCTTCCTGCCTGCGATGGACGGCATCCCCGAGGAGTTCATGGACTACTCCGTGCTCGCCATGCTGGGCAACCTGGTCGCTTGGATCTTCGCCCCGCTCGGCTTTAGCACCTGGCAGGCAACCGCGCTGACTGTCTCTGGCCTCGTCGCCAAGGAGAACGTCGTCGCCACCGCCGGCTCGCTGCTGTCCGTCGCCGACGCGGGCGAGGCCGACCCGAGCCTGTGGACCGCGTTTGCCGGCGAGTCCCAGGCCCGCAACAAGTACACCTACTTTGCCTCCAAGGCCAAGAAGGACGGCTATGTTCAGATCTCCAAGATTTTTGA
>USDE01000172.1 GCA_900553345.1 uncultured Collinsella sp. | reverse complement strand
AGGTGAGCACGACATTGGCGTGGCACTCATCGGCAGCTTCCACAATGGCATCACCGATCTCGCTGGCGTCGTCGCGCACGACCACATGTGAGACGACCGTCCAGCCCTGCGCCTCGATAAGTTCCTCGAGTGCGGCTCCAGCCTCGTCCTGAGCAAGATCGCGCGTATCCGAGCACGTCACGATCGAAATCTTCAACTCCATAGTCTTCCTCCTACAACACCGTGCCCTCGGGCAGGTCGACACGCACGACATCCACGACGTCGCCCGCCTTGAGCTCGCACGGTCCTTCGTCAATACGCAGCAGGCAGTTGGACCGCTGCATCGTGCCGAGCAGCGCCGAATTCTGCGTCTTGGCCTCGGTCACCAACAGCTCACCGGTCTCGGGGTCGCGCAAAACCGTGGCGCGATCGAAGAAGCGTCGGTCCTGGCGCTTTTTCACGCCGTGCGTGAGCGTCGCCTGCTGCACGGGACGCACGCCCTCGGCAAAGCCGCGCATCTTGCGAATCGCCGGACGGGCAAGCATCTCAAAGCCCACATACGCCGCGGCCGGATTGCCTGAAAGCCCTAGGTAGGGCTTGCCCCCGAGCAAGCCAAACGTGATGGCCTTGCCCGGACGCATCGAGATGCGATCGAACAGCACCACGCCCTCGCGCCGGACGAGCGCCGTCACGTAGTCGTAATCGCCCGCCGAGGCGCCGCCGCTCGTAATGACAAAATCGCACTCTCGCGTGGCGCGATGCACCAGCTCGCCAATCGCCCGCTCATCGTCGGGCGCAATACCGTAGAACACGGGCTCGGCGCCGGCATCGAGCGCCTCGGCCATCAGCGCTGACGAGTTGGAGTCGCGAATCTGCCCGCGCGCCGGCAGCTCACTCGGCGCGACCAGCTCCGTGCCCAGCGAGATAATGCCCACGCGCGGAGCGGCATGGACCTTCACGCTCGCGTATCCGGCGCTTGCCAGCAAGCCGGCGCCGGCCGGAGCCACAACCTCGCCGGCGCGCATCACGATATCGCCGGCATGGGCCTCCTCGGCGGCAGAGCGAACGTTCTCCCCCACCTTTGCCGGCGCCGAGAAGCTCACGTGCGAGCCCTCGTTGCCATCGCCGTCAAGCACCTCGACGATCTCGTATTTCACCACGGCATCGGCACCTTCGGGTACCGGCGCGCCCGTCATGATGCGGACCGTCTCGCCCGGGCCAAGGGCGCCCTCAAACACATGGCCCGCGGCCTCGTGTCCGATAACGTCGAGCGTCACCGGCGCCTCGCCAGACGCCTGAGCCAAGTCCGCCGAGCGCACGGCATATCCGTCCATAGCGCTGTTGGCAAACGGCGAGATGTCGATATCGGCCACCGCGTCCTCGGCCAAGGGAAGACCGGCGGCCTGCCACACGGGAATCTCGACGAGATCGGTCGGAGCAACATGCGACAGAACAATCGACTGCGCGTCCTCCAGCGGAATGAGTTTCTCTGCCATTTGCACCTCTTAATGCCACGGCGCACAACAGGGACGCCGATTCTTTATGCTTGTCTCAGTATAATCCCCCGACGCGCGACCGCGACTTGACCTGTACCCGCAAATACACCTGTCGGCCGCAAGCCGCGAAACAGAATGGAAACCAACCCACCGGCTCGTCGCGTTTACCGCGTTTTATAATGCTTGCGTTGCAACCTAAAAGAGGAACGTATGGCTCATAACGACAAACCCGAAAGCGCAAACAAAGCGCAGGATCATTCTCAGCCGCTCGACGATGGCGGTTTTTTCTCCCTGAACGACGTCATCGTGGCCGGCAGGCATCAGCTCACCCGTTCCGAGCAGCTCTTGGCAGCCGACACGCGCCGCAACGCCCGCAACCTACTCGCGAGCGCTAAGTTGCTCGTGCTCGTCGCCATCGTCTCGCTCGCCATGGGCGTTGCCGCTTGGGCGTTTTTGGCCTCGCTGAATATCGCGACCGATTATCGCGAGCACCATGCGTGGATTTACGCGCTGCTTCCCGTTGTGGGCGTTGCCACCGCATGGGTGTACAAAAACCACGGTCTTGCCGCCAAACGCGGTAACAACCTGGTCATTGACTCCGCCCTGGGCACACGCCTCATCCATATGCGCATGGCCGTCCTCACCTTCGTCTGCTCCACGCTCACGCACCTAACGGGCGGATCGGCCGGTCGCGAGGGAGCTGCGGTGCAGATTGGCGGCACCATCGCCAGCAACATCTCGAGCCTCGCCCACCTCAAAAAGCATGACCACCACGACCTCATGCTCGCCGGCATCTCGTCGGCCTTTGGCGCCGTATTCGGCTCGCCCCTTGCCGGAGCTTTCTTTGGCATGGAGATGTGCTTTATCGGCAAGATCGACTACACCGCAGGCATCTACTGCCTGGTCGCCTCGTTTACCGGCTACTTTACATCACTCGCCCTGGGTACCGAGTACGAAGCGAATGCCATCGCCAGCGTTCCCAACATGACACCACGGACGGTTGCCATCGTTGTTATCAGCGCCATTATCTTCGGTCTGACGGCACGCCTCTTTGCGTGGTCGGTTCGAACCGTCAAGAGCCTGTACGGTCGCTTTATCACCAATTACCTCGTTCGCGCACTTATAGGCGCACTCGTGGTGCTCGTGGCCTACGCGATGCTCGACGCCTGGAAGTATGCCGGGCTTTCCACATGGCTTTCCGGCGCCGGATTTGCCGGCAACACCACCCTGGCGGACGCAGCCATCAAGCTGGTCGTCACGGCGCTCACCCTGGGCGCGGGCTTCCAAGGCGGCGAGGTCACGCCCCTGTTTGGCATCGGTGCGGCGCTCGGTGGCTGGATCGGTTGCCTCGTCGGAATCGACCCCAGCTTTCTGGCGGCGCTGGGCATGCTCGGCGTGTTCTGCGCCGGCCTCAACGTGCCCATCACCACCTGCATGATGGCCATCGACCTGTTCCACGGCACGGCCGCCGGGTTCTTTGTCATCGTGGCCTTTATCAGCTACCTAACCGGCGGACACCGCGGCGTGTACCCCGCCCAGCGCATCATCTCACCCAAGCGCCGTTCGCTTATTGTGGATGAGGGCGGTACGGTAGCGGATGCTATCGAGCGCCACAACGACCTGATAGAGTAGACGTAAGTATTCGCCGTGCAGCCACAATCGGGGGCAATTCGACCTGAGCGCGACCGCACCGTCACGTCATACGCCGGGAGTCGCCCCATGCACGCAACTGATTTTGGTCGCACGCTCATCATCGCCAACCCAGCCGCCCAGTCGGGTGCGGCGCACGAAGTTGCCGAGCGCCTGCAGCGCTTTTTGGACATGACTGCACGCGCATCCCAGTTTGACCTGGTGCTGACCGAGCGCATGGGGCACGCCAAGGAGCTAGCCGCCCAGGCAACGGGCTATCGCACCGTTATCGCCCTTGGCGGCGACGGCGTGATCCACGAGGTCGTCAACGGGCTTATGACGCAGGATGAGGCGGTCCGTCCCGCCCTTGCCGTCCTGCCCGTAGGCTCCGGCAACGATTTTGCCCAAACGCTCGGTATCGATGATTTCTCCGGCAAGGATTTTGGTGCGCTGCTCACCTGTGAGCTGCAGCGTCAGGACATCGGGCGGATTCGCTCATGGAGCCCCGCAAGCGGCAGCGGCGAGGCGATCGTCGAGTACTACGACCAAACGCTTTCGGTCGGCATCGATGCCGCCATCGGCCTTGGCACCACCGAGCTGCGCAAAAAGACCGGCTTGACGGGCGCGCCACTCTACACCCTCTCGGGACTTGAGCAGTTTGGCCTACGCTATCGCAACTACCCCATGACAGTCAGCTTTGACGAGGCGCCCGCCGAGCGCGTGAGGGCGATCATCATGGCGATTCAGCTGGGTCCTACCTATGGCTCGGGCTATCGCATCTGTCCCGACGCCGACCCCTGTGACGGCACACTCGACGTCTGCTACGCCTGCGGCCCCGTCCCTCGCGCGGTTGCCCTGCCTATGTTCCTTTCGGCCAAGGACGGCCACCATACCAAG
>USDE01000171.1 GCA_900553345.1 uncultured Collinsella sp. | reverse complement strand
GGGCGAGTCCAATTAAGGAGTGACTAGTGTTTGATTCTCTGAGCGATCGCCTCAACGACACATTTGACCGCCTGCGCGGCAAAGGTAAACTGACCGAGGCCGATATCACCTCGGCTATGCGCGACATTCGCATGGCGCTGCTCGAGGCCGACGTCAACTTCAAGGTCGTCAAGGAGTTTGTCGCCAAGACCAAGGAGCGCTGCATGACCGCCGAGGTCATGGAGTCGCTGTCGCCGGCACAAAACGTCGTCAAGATCGTGCTCGACGAGCTTACCGAGATGCTCGGCTCCACCGAGAGCAAGCTCGTCTTTAGCAACCGCATTCCCAATGTGATCATGCTCGTGGGCCTGCAGGGCTCCGGTAAGACTACGGCGGCCGTAAAGCTGGCCTACCTGCTCAAGAAGCAGGGCCGCTCGCCGCTGCTCGCCGCGTGCGACGTCTACCGTCCCGCAGCTGCCGACCAGCTGGCCACGCTTGGCGGCGAGATTGGCGTGCCGGTCTTCCGCGGTGACGGCGAGCACCCGGTCGACATCGCCAAAGGCGCCATCCAGGAGGCCGTCGACCACCTGCGCGATGTGGTCATCGTCGATACAGCCGGTCGTCTGCAGATAGACGAGCAGATGATGCAGGAGGCCGTGGACATCAAGAAGGCCGTCAAGCCCGATCAGGTGCTGATGGTCGTCGATGCCATGACCGGCCAGGATATCGTCAACGTCGTCTCGACCTTCGCTGATCGCACCGACTTTGACGGCGTGATCATTTCCAAGCTCGACGGCGATGCCCGTGGCGGCGGCGCGCTTTCGGTGCGCCAGGTGACCGGCAAGCCCATCAAGTTCGTGAGCATGGGCGAGAAGCCCGATTCGCTGGAGCCGTTCTATCCCGACCGTATGGCCAAGCGAATCTTGGGCATGGGTGATGTTGTCGGCATCATCGAGAAGGCCCAGGAGGCGGCCGACGCCGAGCAGCTTGAGGCCGCCGAGCGTATGCTGCGCGAGGGCTTTACCATGAACGACATGCTCGAGCAGATGAAGGCCGTCAAGAAGATGGGCGGCATGAAGGGCATCCTGGGCATGCTCCCCGGCGGCCAGCGTGCGCTCAACCAGATGGGCGGCAACCTGGACGAGGGCATCTTCGACAAGAACGAGGCCATCATCATGTCGATGACCAAGGAGGAGCGCCTGCGTCCTTCCATTATCAACGGCCAGCGTCGCGCCCGCATCGCCAAGGGCGCCGGCGTGACCCCCACCGAGGTCAACAGCCTTATGAAGCAGTGGGGCGAGATGAATAAGATGATGGGCCGCATGCGCACAATGGCCAATCAGGCGCAGGCCGGCGGCAAGAAGGGTAAGAAGGGCAAGAAGGGCAAAAAGATGCGCATGCCCAATATTCCCGGTCTGGATGCCATGGGCCTGGGCGGTATGGGTGGCCTAGGAACGGGCGGCCCCAAGTCCGATATGGACCTGCTGCGGCAGATGGAAGCGCAGATGCGCAATAAGAAGTAACGACCAGTTGAGTCGTGTATGGCGAAGGCCGCCTGGATGGTGTTCCAGGCGGCCTTCGCCGTTGTTGCGTAGTTTGTTGTGTGCGTGGCGTGTGTCGGCACCGAGGCGCTTGCCGTTAGTGGCAGCCGCAGCCCTCGTGGCCTTCGTGGTCGTGATGGCCATGGCAACCGCAGGATTCGCCATGCTCGTGGGTGTGTTCGTGGTCGTGTCCGTGGCAGTCGCAGGTGGCTTCGCCGGTCTGCGCGAGCGTGCCCGCGATGAGGGCTTCGACGCAAGCATCGCAGTTGCCTTGGGCTCCTGCATAGACGGTGATGCCGGCGTGTGCGAGCGCATTGATGGCGCCGCCTCCGATGCCGCCGCAGATGAGCGTGTCAACGCCACCGTTGGCGAGCAGGCCCGCCAAGGCGCCGTGGCCGGTGCCACCGGTGCCTACGACCTGCTCGTTGAGCACCTTGCCATCCTGGATGTCATAGATCTTGAACTGCTCGCTGCGGCCAAAGTGCATAAAGATGTTGCCGTTGTCGTACGTCGTTGCCACCCTCATGGCGTCGACCTCCTTTGCTGGCCATGCGGCCGTTGTCGTGGTGATGGGGGAGTACGCGATGTTGCCGCCTTCGATGACGATCGCTCGTCCATTGACCAGCGCGTTTGCCACCTTGCGATGCGCGCGGCTGCAGATTGCCGCCACCGTGGCGCGGGCAATGCCCATGCGCTGGGCGACTTCCTCCTGATTGAGGCCTTCCAGGTCGCACAGACGCAGGACTTCGAGCTCGTCGACCGTCATCTCGATGGCGTCTCCGCTGGCAAGACCGTCAGGGGTAAAGCCGCGATATTCGGGGATGATCCCGACGCGGCGCAATTTTTCGCGTCTTCCTGCCATGCACCCTCCAAATCTGACATATGTCAACAATAGAATAGCGCGTTGGTCGTTAAGCGCAAGAGATTTCTGGCATATGTCAGAAAATGACGGCTTATGTTAGGGCTGTGGGGTCGAGTATGCCTGTGCTACAATAAATCTCGCTTATAGGCGACTGACAGGAGGGTCAATGAGCAAGGCTGATCAACAGTTTGTAACCATGTGCCGCGATATCTTGGACCATGGCACCACCACCGAGGGCCAAAAGGTCCGCCCGGTGTGGGAGGACGGCACCCCTGCCTATACCATTAAAAACTTTGGCGTCACGGCACGCTACGACCTGCGTGAGGAGTTCCCCGCGCTCACCCTGCGTCGTACGGCCCTCAAATCTGCTATGGACGAGATCCTGTGGATCTATCAAAAGAAGTCCAATAACGTACATGACCTCAACAGCCATATTTGGGATGAGTGGGCCGACGAGACCGGCTCCATCGGCAAGGCCTACGGGTATCAGATTGGGCAGAAGAGCCATTATGCCGAGGGTGACTTTGACCAGATGGACCGCGTGCTGTACGACCTTAAGCACACGCCGTACAGCCGCCGCATTATGACAAACACCTATGTGTTCAGCGATCTGTCCGAGATGCATCTGTATCCGTGCGCCTACAGCGTGACATATAACGTGACGCAGCGCCCGCAGGATGACAAACCGACGCTCAACATGATTCTTAACCAGCGCAGTCAGGACATTTTGGCCGCGAACAACTGGAACGTGTGCCAGTATGCCATTTTGCTGATGATGGTCGCACAGTCCGTCGATATGATTCCCGGCGAGCTGTTGCATGTGATCGCCGACGCCCATATCTACGACCGTCATGTCGATATCGTCCGCGAGCTTATCGAGCGTCCGCAGTTTGCGGCTCCCAAGGTTTCATTGAACCCCGACGTGCATGATTTCTACGCCTTTACGACCGATGACCTGATCGTTGAGGGCTACGAGCACGGCCCGCAGGTTAAGAACATCCCCATCGCGGTGTAGGTGACGCGCATGACGTGTAAGCTTTCTGCCATTGTCGCCGTGTGCGATTATTGGGGCATTGGGTGCGAGGGCGACATGGTCGTCTCCAATCGCGCCGATATGCGCCATTTTGTGGCGTGCACCAAGGGGTGTCCGGTCATTATGGGTCGCAAGACGCTGCTGAGTTTTCCCGGCGGACGTCCGCTCAAGAACCGTCGCAATATCGTGCTTACGCGCGATGAGGGCTTTGCACCCGAGGGCGTTGACGTGGTGCATAGCGTGGACGAAGCGCTCGCCGCGGTTGCCGATGAGTCTGTTGCCTGGGTAATCGGTGGCGGCGAGGTGTATCGGCAGTTTTTGCCGTATTGCGCCGAGGCCGAGGTCACGCACGACCATTGCACCCATGCTGTGGACACGTACTTTCCCGACTTGGACGCCGATTCCGCGTGGGAGATTGCGCGGCGTGGCGGTGTTGCCACGATTGCCTCGGGCGAGGGCGACGAGGGTGTCGATTATGAGTTCGTGACGTATCGTCGCGTTGAGGCGTAAACAGCCTGGCGTGAACGGTATCATCGGGTTGATTGAATGCATGGGGCGGCGCTTAGCGTCGCCTCGTTTGGTATAGATG
>USDE01000170.1 GCA_900553345.1 uncultured Collinsella sp. | reverse complement strand
CCACGGCGGGCGACGGCGACCGCGGCACCCGGCTTGTGCGCAAAGGCCTTGCTGCCAGCATAGAATGCGCGGTCGAGGGCCGAAAGGATGCGTCCGCTGGGATGCGCATAGTAGACGGGGGAGCCAAAGACAAAGCCATCTGCCTGCTCGGCGGCAGCGATCAGCTCGTTCACCACGTCGTCGTCAAAGGTGCAGCGGCAATCGAGCTTGCCGCACTGGCCACAGCCAATGCAGTCGCGAATGGGCTTGGCGCCCAGCTGGAACACCTCGGTATCGATACCCTCGGCGTTGAGTTGCTCGGCGACTTCGGCGAGTGCGCGGGCGGTGTTGCCGTTTGCCTTGGGACTGCCATTGACCAAAAGAACCTTCATCACAAACTCCCTCTGCTGTTGGTGACTTCTGCAGAGGATTATCGCACGATGGGGGAGGCGGTGCGGGCGCGGTGCTAATCCAGTTTGGTACCTGGAACCTGCACGGCTTTACCGAGCAACGCTTTGAGCTCGTTCAAAATGGAAACGGGCTGTCGGTCAACGCTGTTCAGATGGAGCGTGGCCACGCGAATGGGCGGCTGATATTCAAGCGAGCCGATGAGCACGGGAGAACCCAGGAATCGTTCGATTTCGTTTGCGAGCTCGTCGATTGCCTCGGGGCCGAGCTCATCGAAAAGCGCCACGAACATTGGTCCCGTCGAGCGGAACAGGCGACCCTTGCCGCGCGAACAATCCATGAGGCAGGCGGCACTTTCGGCGAGCACGCGGTCGCCTGCATCGAATCCAAAGCGGGCATTGACTTCGGCGATATCGTCGACCTTAATGGCAATAAAGCCTGCCTCGCGCGCCACGCGGCGCATCTCTCCAATAGCGTTGACCAGCGCGTGGACATCGCCCAGGCCCGTTACCGAGTCGGTCGTATCTGCCAAGCTTCGGTTGATGATAGTGCCCACATACATGCTGGGCTCGGTATCGGTGCCGTCCAAGTGGTAACCTGTGCAGTCGCAAAGCACGTATTTTCCGGTGGCATCCATTACGCGATACTGCATGTAGTGGAAGTGCCACGTGCCGTTTATCACCATGTCGAGCTCGGCGCGTACGTTGTCGCGGTCCTCGGGATGAACGCGGGCGAGCCACATGTCGAGTGAGTTAAAAGGGTGCTGGGAGGGCAGGTCAAAATCGCGCACGGCGTTAACCGACCATTGCGATTCTCCCGTATCGAGGTTAAGGATGAACGGATAGCGCGTCTCGGAGCTCATGGAGATCGCTTGGAACACCCGGTCGTTGCAGGGAAGCTGATCGACGATTGGGCGTTGCGGCGCGTCATTGTCTTTCGGTTGCTGCACACGATGCATAAGCTTATAGCGATACATCTTGCGATCGGCATCCATCGTCATCTGGCGACGCGTGTCGCCGGCAAGTGGATCGACGCGCGAGCAGCCAAAGCTAAAGCTGGCGATCATGGGCGCCTTGCCACTTGAGCTCGCCTCGATCAGCCCGGCACGTACCCGCTCCAAGCGCTGCTCGAGTTCGGTCTCGTTTGCGGAGAGCGAGATGAGCACAAACTCGTCTCCACCGATGCGGAACAGCATCTCATCGTGCTCCATGGTTTCGGAGAGCGTGCGGCAGATGCTCAGAATATAGCGATTGCCTTCGGCGTGGCCAAACCTATCATTGCAATGTTTGAGATGGTCGATGTCAATATAGGCGCAGGTGAAGGGGTCACCTTTGTGCCAGAGTTGCTCGACGTGACGGTCGAGTCCGCCGCGGTTGCCCAAGTTGGTGAGCGGGTCGATATAGGCGTTGCTCTCAAGCAGCCGGCGCTCTTGTTGCAGGATGGCATGCGTCTTTTGCAGTTGCTCGCCAACGGCGCGCAGCTCAGCAGGCAGCGCGGCAACATCGAGTTCGGCGGTCGAGATGCCATTCGCAAGTCGCTGAAGATAGGCAATAATCGATTGCTCACCCAGGCGATATGACTCGTTCATGATGGATAACCTCCTTGGGCGGAACAACGGTTTGTATCATATCCCCAATTCGGTTTGAATTGGGGTAATAAGTTAGCTAATGGAGACAAATGCCCCCTTCGACGGTGGCGTTTTGCGCGCGAGCGTATCAGTTGTTATTGCCACCATCGAGCAATGCCTCAAAATCCTTCGCCGGCATGGGGCGGTAGTAGAGGAAGCCCTGAGCGTAGCGGGCACCCATGTGGCGTAGCATGTTCGCCTGCTCATCTGTCTCGACGCCTTCGATTACAATGGGCAGATGGAGCGACTGCGCCATCTCGAGCATCGATGACACGATCTGCGCGCTGCGGCCTTGATCGCGGTCGGTGGGCACAAAGGTGCGGTCGAGCTTGATGACGTCGACGTTGACGTTCTTGAGCATCGCGAGCGTGGACTGACCGGTGCCAAAATCGTCCATATAGGTCGAGAAGCCGCGGGTGTGCAAGTCGGCTGTCAGTTTGTCCACGGCTTCGGACTCTCCCGTATAAGCCGTCTCGGTGATCTCGATACGCATGAGCTCGGGCGGTAGGTTGTATTGGGCGGCAAGCGCCCCCATATGCTCGGCAACGTCGCAGGCAAGGATATCCACGCGCGACACATTAAGCGAGACCGGAACCACACGAAGGCCGCGATCGAGACGCACGCGCAGCCACGAGGCGACACCCTGCCAAATGTACTTGTCGAGCGTCACCACAAAGCCGCTTTCCTCGAGTGCGGGGATAAACGTTGCGGGTGAAATGAGAGAGCCGTCCTTGTCAATCCAGCGGGTGAGTGCCTCGGCGCCAATGATCTCGCCGGTTTCCATATCGACCTGGGGCTGCAGGTAGTACGTGATGCGGCCGTTTGAGAGCGCGTACTGGAACTCGGTCAGCGTGCGGTGGAACGCAATCTCGTGTTCATATTCTTCGGGGCGGAAAATGGCAATGCGCTCCTTGAAGTCGTTTTTGGCGCGTCGATTGGTAAACATGGCCTTTGCCTGCGCATCGATGGTGATCTCCTCATTGGAGTCGATGGGGTAAATGCCCATGGACGGCCAAAAACCTACGCCGTCATCATGCCTGGCTACGACCTCGCGAACGCGGTTGTAGATTTGATGGACGGTGATGCGCTTAAAGGGGATGAGTGCGCAAAAGTCATCTTGGCCCCAGTACCCTGCGACGCCCATATCGGCATTCTCGATGTCCTTGAGGACCGTGCCCACATCGGCGAGTACGCGGTCGCCCTCGGCCTGGCCGTGCCATTCATTAAACAGGCGCATGTGGCCCATGTCGACCGTGGCGATGCACCAGGTGCCGTCGCGCCTTGCCTCGAGAAATGCGTTGGCGCGCCGCATAAACTCGCTGGGTCGATAGAGTCCCGTGAGCGAGTCGATACGTTCGGCGATGGCGCTTTTGCGCTCCGCCTCGGGTATGGGGAGGCTGTCGTTGGGAACAAGCCCGCCAGCCGTGCGAAGGCGACGGTCGAGTTCGCCTAAAACGGCGGTCGCTTGATGGGTTAAGTGCTCGTAAAAGGCCGGTACGACAAGACAGACGGGAGTAATGGCGTCGCCTGCGATTTGAACAGGAGCGAAAACGGCCTCTTTAAGGTGGCGGGTCAGTTGCTCGAATGCCTCGTGGTCCAAATCGTTGCTGAGCACGACGAACTGGACGCTTCGTGAACGGTAGACCCGGCTCCTGCCGCGGGTGATCGACAGCATACGGCCTGCGTATTCGGCAAGCATGTTGTCGACAGCCTCGGCCCCGTAGAGCTCGTTGAGCTTTGTCGTGCCACGAACGCGCACCGCTATAAGCCCCGTCTCGCAACGATCGCGGCGGCAGGCATCGATAGCGTTGATCAGCATACGCTGCGTTCCGAGGCCCGTAGCGGCGTCGACGGTTTCGGCGAGTGAGTGGTTGACAAGTTCGCCGACATAGAGCGAGGGGGCATTTCCGTCGCCGTCGATGCGAAACCCGCGAGCACGGCAGAGAACGTAGTCACCCGCGGCATTGCGCATGCGGTACTGCATGACGCGGCGG
>USDE01000169.1 GCA_900553345.1 uncultured Collinsella sp. | reverse complement strand
CCGCATGGCCTCGCTGCGCCTCGGGCAGCTCCCCGTAGAGCGGATGGTCTTCGAGCCTAAAGCGCTCGACCTGTTCGGGAGTGCGACCGCGTACAAAGAGCCACGAGCGATCGATCGGCGTCGCCATGAGCGTGCTGGGGAGCGCGTCGGCGCGGTCGGAAAACGCCCGGGCACTCTCGGGATCCTGGAACGCCAGCACCAGATGCGTGTCGCAGTTGCCCATGATGGAGCGTGCGCGTGCCTCGCCATAGAGCGCATCGAGCTGGTTGGTCGACTGCAGCAGCAGCGTTGCCCAGATGTTGCGGCTTCGGATAATCGAGAGCACGTTGTCGATCTGGGGGATCTGCAGATTTGCGAAGTCATCGAGCATAAAGCGCACGGGCACGGGCAGGCTGCCGTCGGGCTGTCTATCGGCCTCGCGAATGAGGCCCATAAACGCCTGCGTAATAAAGAGGCCGGTCAGCGGATCGAGATTGCGGTCGATATCGCTCACGGTTACAAACGGGGCGCAGGGGGTGTGTCCCATGGAAGCGAAGTCCACCTGATGGTACTCACGATAGAGCTGTGCCGCACCGTCGAATCCCAGGCACATGACCTTTTCGGCAAGGATGCCGACGATGCTCGCGTGCATGCGCTCGGCATTTTGCGTAATGGCGTAGCGCCGCCATAGCGAGAGGGCATAGCTTTGGGGGTCGGTCGTGATCAGGTCGTCAAACAATCGACCCGTGGCACCGTCCTGCAGGTGCTCGATCAGCTTGATGACCGAGCTGATCGTCTGCTCGTCGGCGGGTAGCTGTTCGGTGACGTAGGCGATAAGACACGACAGCAGGTTTGCCGCCGCATGATCCCAAAAAGGCTGGTTGTTGTCCTCGATGGGGCAGATGGCCTTTGCCACCGAGAGGATGTCCTGCTGGTTGGGCCTGCCGTTCGCCTTGCGGCGAATGTGCCTCAGGGGGTTGTAGCCGCAGCGCTCGATGCCGGGCGCAAGGGCCGGGACGGTGTTGAGGTCGGCGAAGTTGAGACATTGCACGCGGTAACCGTGGGCTGCCAGCACGGGTCCCACTTCGCGACAGAGCGTGCCTTTGGTGTCGAGCACGATGTAGCTTGCGTTCATTTGCAGCAGGTTGGGCTTGAGGACGTTGCGGGTCTTGCCGGCTCCCGAGGGGCCGATCACAAGTGCATTGTTGTTGAGTCCCGTTTGGCGGGTGTCGCAGGAAAGCGTTCGATCCTTGGCGAGGATGGTGGACGATGCGGACTCAGATGCGGCGAGGCGGCTGGCGAGGTTAGACATGGGCGACCTCCTTGGTGGTCGAGAGGATTTCGTGGGCAAAGCCGAGCTCGACGGCGCGCTCGGCCGAAAGGTAGGTGTCTTTTGCAGTGAGGGACTGGATGCGCTTGGGCGTGAGGCCGCTGCGGTCCGAGAGGATTTGCGTGAGGGTCTTGCGGGTCTGCATGAGACGCCGGCTGGTTTCCTGCAGCGCAAGTGCCGAGCCGCCTGCCCCCTTGGGGGATCAGCGGGTCGTGAATCATGAGCTCTGCATGGGGCGCCATACGGCGATCGTCGCCGCCCATAAAGATCACGGCGCCCATGGACGCGGCGAATTCCAGGCAGACGGTGCGGATGGGGCACGATGCGAGGCGCATGGCGTCATAGATCGCAAGACCCGATCGCACGCTTCCGCCGGCGCTGGCGACAAATATGGTGATGGGGCGGCTGGGGTCGGTGGCATCGAGCAGGCGGATCTGCTGGCATAGGTCGTGGGCCATCGGGGTTTCGATGTTTCCCATGACGGAGAGCTCGCGACGGGCGAGCATCTCATCGTAAATGCTGGTGAGCGTGATGCCTCGGGCGGATTCACGCATGGTGAGGGGGCTGATGATGGGGGAATGATTGGTGTCCATGAGGACTCCTTTCTGTTGGTTGTGTTGTGGAATAGGATTGTTGCCCGCGGAGGGGCTGGCGGGCTACAGGGTTCGTCCGAGCCTGAGATCGAGCTCGGTTGTGGGGCAGGCTGCCTGTTCGTGCGGCTCGCAAGCGCCAAGGGCTCCAAAGCGATGGAGCGTTGCGACGGGCGTGGTATAGGCGAGCCGCAGCTGATGCTCGACAGGGGCACATCCGTCTTTTTTGTAATGAGCCGCGTAGTACTGCGCGATGCTGGCGTTCATCTCGCTGCCATTGCGATGGCGCTCAAACTGGCGTCTGCAGGTCTCGATGATCTTTGCTACCGACTTGGGTGCCGTCGCGGGAACAAGGGCGAGATAGCCCTCAAATAGCTCGTTGATGCTCAGGAGGCACAGCAGGTCGATCAGCGTCCTTATGGCTGCTCCCTCTGCGGAAAAGTGCGCGGTCATGCGGTTATATCGGTTGCGGTCGACGATGGCCGCATGGGGTCTTGGAGTTTTCTGCCCCGTGGTCCCGGGCTTTTGCCGCGCCTGTGCATTGAGCTCGACGTTGCAGCGCTTGAGGCCGTCCAACGGAAGGAACAGTGCGGTGCGCAGGGTGTTCCGCTTGCTTTCGAGTTCATGACGCTCGTCGGGTTCCCATTCGAGCTTGAGTTTCGTGTCGAGTGCCGTAAGCATATGGGCTAGGCAGCCTACGGTAAGAACGTACGAATCGTTGTCGCGTTTTGGGGCATAGGGGTCTGTCAGCTTGCGAATGTCGGGGTTGCCCATGATCTTTGTGCAGCGCTTCAGCAGTTGAGGGTGGTCGGCCAAGATCGTCGCGAGCGGTAGCGACGCGTAGTTCTTGATGGTCGCGGCGGCAAAGGCGGCGTCATATTCGTTTGCATATGCTCGCTCAATGCGGGCATCCAGAATGCTTTTCTTATCGCCGTCTTCAGCGTGGTGGTTTGTCATAGCTTCTCCAATCGGTTGATGTTCGTGCTGTTTGTTGATGTGTTGGTTGTCGTGAGTGATGTGCTTGCCGTGGGTGATGTGCTGACGTTTGGGTGCTATGCGGTTTTCAATGAGCCCATGAGGCAGTTGCTGCAGGGGCGGGATGGAACGGCCCATGCAAGGCGGAAGGCATCGTGCTCAAAATCGAGACAGCAATGCCCTGGGTGCCTCACATGTGGCAGTTACCTCATTAAGTTGTCATTGCGTTTGGGGTTGTACTTTGCCGATCTTCCTTCTCTTACACGCTAAAACTCAAACTTCATATGCTCGATCTACTTAAAACCGCAACGGCGGTCTTTTATCAACTTATATGTCGGAACGCGTCTTTGCAAGTACTTTTTTGCCTTTGTTTCAAATGGGGTGGTTTTGCAACCGTCATGCGCGCGCTGTGCGAACGTGCCCCGGCTCGGATAAGATAGTGCGCGATAAAAACGATGCAAGGAGGCACATATGGCAATCAAAGCCATCGCGATGGATATCGACGGTACGCTCACCAACGACCAAAAGGTCATCAGCCCGCGTACGCGCGAGAAGCTGCTCGCGGCGCAGGAGTCGGGAATTAAGCTCATCTTGGCTTCGGGTCGTCCCGCATGGGGGCTGCACGCCTTGGCGCAGGAGCTCGACCTTCAAAACCATGACGGTCTGCTAGTCGCTTTCAATGGCGCGCATGTGGTCGATGCTCAGACCGATGAGGTCCTTTTTGACCAGGCCATGCCGGCTGACGAGCTGCACCGTCTGATTGATCATCTGCGTAATTTTGACGTGATCCCTATGATTTCGCTCGGTCGTAATCTGCACGTCGAGGATTCGTACCATTGCATGATCACGCTGCCTGACGACTCGCAGAAGAATATCGTCAAGTATGAGCGCGATGCGTGCGATCTTAAGATTCGCGAGGTCGAGAGCTTGCATGAGGTTGTGGACGCTTATCCCGTGGACAAGCTGCTGACGGCGGGCGATCCGGCCTACCTGCAGGCGCATTACGAGGAGATGTATGCGCCCTTTAAGCAGACGCTTTCGGGCATGTTTACGGCCGACTGGTACTTTGAGTACACGGCGCCCGGTATCGACAAGGCCCGTGCGCTCGAGGGTGCCCTGCCCAAGCTCGGCATCGATGCCAGCGATGTCGTATCGTTTGGCGACGGCCAGAACGACAAGTCCATGATTGAGTGGGCCGGCACGGGTGTAGCCATGGGCAACGCCGTCGATGAGGTTAAGGCTGTGGCCCAGATGGTGA
>USDE01000168.1 GCA_900553345.1 uncultured Collinsella sp. | reverse complement strand
ATAAACAGCAAGATGATGCTGTAGATCACATTAATGACGAGCGCAAAGGCGCCCACGGTGACGCCGCGCGCACTCGGGGTACCGCCCGTCTGACCGACGGCGCTGTGCACGAGGGCAAAAGAACCCACGGTCAGCAGGAGCGACATAACGCCCACCGGCACGGCAGCGGACAGGTCATAAAACAAGCCGCTGCAAAAACCGCACACGACGGCACGGGTCGGGTCGCCCGAGAACACGCTTAGGCACACCAGGATAATCATGAAGTTGACGCGACCTCCCGCAATGGAGATCTGCGGTGCCAGGCCTGCCTGCAGCAGCACACACACAATGGCGGCGATTACAAACGTGCGGGAGCTCATCCCCTGCTCGTGTAGATCCATGGACATGCCCCCTATTCGCTCGAGCCAGAATCGGTCGTCTCGGACGTGTCGGAACTGTCATCCGAGCTCTCGTCCTTCGTCTTGGTCGCAGCATCGCGCGACGTTCCCTGCGGCGTGCTGTTGGCCGTGCTCACGTCCTCATCCGAGGCCGACTGTTCGTCGGTCAGCGAGGTGATGACCAGCACTTCCTCGTTGTTCTCGGCCGTGGTCTGAGCGCGCACCACAATGGTGTAGTACACGTCGTTTGCCGATTTCTCAACCGACGAGACGGTGCCGAGCGGTAGACCCTTGGGGAACACACCGCCAATGCCCGAGGTCACGATGATATCGCCAACCTTAACATCGGAGTCGACGCTCACGTACTCAAGACGCAGCGTGCCGTCAGCCTGACCCTGCAGCATACCCTGGGCGCGCGTGTCCTGCACCATGGCGGACACGCCCGAGTTCTCGTCGCCAATCAGGCGCACGGTAGAGGTCTTGGCCGATACCTCGATAATCTGGCCGATAACACCGGCAGAACTCGTCACGGGCATGTTGATGGTAAGGCCGTCGGCAGAGCCCTTGTCGATGGTAACGGTCGAGGTCCAGGCATCGCCGGAGGCACCAACGATACGAGCTGCGGTCGATTTGAGGTTGTAGGTCGATTGCAGCCCGACCAGGCCCTCCAGGCGCTCGGCAGTCTTTTGAGCCTCAGAAAGCTCGGCGACCTTAGAGGTCAGCTCCTCATTTTGCTTCTTGAGCTCGTCGAGCGTGTCCTGCGACGCCGTTAGGTTAGAGAACACGTTGCCAATCGCATTGAAGGGAGCCGCCACAGCCGAGCCCACAAAGCGCACCGGAGAGGTAATCGTCGTTACGCCCGAACGCACGGCATGAATCGGCCCTGCCTCGCCCTCGCGGATGTAAAACGTGAGCAGCAACACCGAAATCAGGCTGAAAACAATCAACGGGCGCATACCCGTTGATTGTCGCTTGGTATTCAGATTTGTGGAGAAACCCGAAGATCGTGCCAAATGGAATCCACCTTTTGGAAATTAAGCATTGGTCTGGACGAAGCCGCCATCAAACGCATTGGCCTCGAGCACGCGGGCACAGCCGTTAACGACGTTATCGAGCGCCGTGGGGCTAACGTTGACCGAAACGCCAGTCTCATCGCGCAGGCGCACGTCGAGACCGCGCAGCAGCGCGCCGCCACCGGTCAACAGGATGCCGTAGTACATAAGATCCGAGGCAAGATCGGGCGGCGTGGCGTCGAGGGCGTCCTTGACGGCCTTGGCCATCTCGTCGAGCGGCTTGTTGAGCGCGCGACGAATCTCCTCACTCTCGATGCGCACGGTCTTGGGCAGGCCCGTGATCACGTCGCGGCCGTTGACCTCGACGTCGAGCTCGTCCTTGAGCGGCACGGCGGAGCCGACCTTGATCTTGATGTCCTCTGCCGTACGCTCGCCGATGGCCAGGTTGTAGGCATCACGAACGTGCGTGAGGATGGCCTGATCGAACTCGTCGCCGGCGATACGGATGGACTGCGAGACGACGATGCCGCCCATAGCGATAACGGCAACCTCGGTGGTACCGCCACCGATGTCGATGACCATGGAGCCAGTAGGCTCCTCGACGGGCAGGTCGGCGCCGATAGCGGCGGCCATAGGCTCTTCGATCAGGTAGGCCTGGCGAGCGCCGGCTTGGATCGTAGCCTCAAAGACGGCACGCTTCTCGACAGACGTGACACCGGAGGGAACGCAGACGACAACGCGCGGACGCGGGGTCCACGGATAGCGCTTCTCGGAAGCCTTGTCGATAAAGTAGCGAAGCATGGCCTCGGTAACATCGAAGTCGGCGATGACGCCGTCCTTCAGGGGACGAACGGCCACGATGTTGCCGGGCGTACGGCCGAGCATGCGCTTTGCCTCGATACCGACCGCCAGGATGCGCTCGTCGTTCTTGTCGATGGCGACAACAGAGGGCTCGCGGATGACGATGCCCTTGCCGCGCACGGAGACAAGCGTATTTGCGGTGCCGAGGTCGATGGCGAGATCGCCCGCATAGCTACCGAAGAACATATCCATCAAAGAAAACAACGCAACTCCTGATGTGTTGGATGATTGCTGGAAAACTACTAGTTCATGATACTAGCGCAAGCCCGGCACCTCACTTGCGGTGAAGCGCCGGGCAAAGCTAAATCCCATAAGGTCACTACTGGTTGTCAGCAGCCGAGAAATCCATATCGAGCGAGGAAACGGCCCAGCCGATATGGTTGTCAGAGCGCACGAATTTGACGGTGTACTCCTGCTCGCCGCCCTTGGACAGCGATGCCTTAACCTTGGCGGTCGTCTCGGTCATGGACTGATCCATGCCCTCGACGGACACGGTGGCGCCCTGCGGAATCGAGGAGATGATCATCGATTTGGCGTCCTCGGACAGGCTCGAGGCCAGGCAAGACTCGGCCTTTGCGGTGTCACCGTCGCCGGCAGCCTGGAACAGATCGGTGATAACCGACTCCTGCGAGGGGAAGCCAAAGCCGCGCGTGTAGGCAAAGCCCAGACCGCCCGCGGCGATCAAAATGAGCAGAAGCAGCACGATGAAGACTTTGAGACCCGTGTGGCGATGGCGACGACGGACCTTGGCCTGCTTACGATCCTGACGGTCCTGCTGGACCATCTCGGACTCGGACAGCGTAAAGAAGCCGGTGTCCGAGGGATCGGGCATAAACTGACCGGTCGCGCCCGTAGGATCGAGCGGATCGACGGCAGGAGCGTCCATCGCGGGCGCCGGAGCCGTGGCCATAGCCGTCTGGGCAGACAGCGCGGCAAGCGAATCGTGCACGCGGGCAAGCTCATCGGCCTGCTCGGAGGTGAGCTGGTAGATGCCATCGGCAGTAGCGGCGTTAAAGGCGTCGAGTGCGTCGGAGGGGCGGCCGGCGGCAGAAAGTGCCTGACCCATGCCGGCGTTGAGCGCACGCGTGTCGTCGCGGGGGCCGGCAAAGTCGATAGCCGTGCGGTAGGTCTCCACGGCATCCGCCGGACGGCCGAGCTTAATGAAGCAACGACCAAGCTCGCCCAGTGCGGCGGCAGGAGCCGGATTGGCGCCGTCGATGGCAGCCTGACGGAAGGCAGTACCCGCGTTGGCATAATCGCCCGACTGGAACAGCGCATTGCCCAGGCCCAGATAGGCCTTGAACGGCGTGGCATAGGAAGCATCCTGCGTAGCAGCAGAGAACGCCTGGGCGGCCGTCGTGTAGTCGCCCACGGCGGCGAGCGCCTTGCCGCGGTTGGTGAGCAGCGCGCCGCGCTTGCCGTAGGTGCCGTCGTTGAGGGCGGCAGCATAAGCCTCGGCGGCCTCGGCATACATGCCCAGGTGCATCAAGGCGTTGCCACGAAGGTGATCGGCCTCGCCCATAATCTCATCGGGAGTCTTTGCCGCCCCAAGCATCTGGGCTGCAGCGGAAAAATCACCCGCGCGGTAAGCGGCGCGGCCCTGTTGGATCAGCTGGCTATTCAAGGAAGTCCCCTTTACTCGTGAACGATCTCGACATGGACGATCTCGTCGCCGGCACGCAGCTGCGAAATCACATCGAGACCCTCGACCGTGGTACCAAAGACGGTGTAACCGGAATCGAGGTTATGCTGGGCGCCCAGGCAGAAGTAGAACTGCGAACCCGCGGAATCGGGGTCCATAGAGCGTGCCATGGCAAGGGCACCATCGACATGGCTGTTGCGCGGATTGGTGGCAAACTCGCCCTTGATGCAGTAGCCGGGGCCACCGGTACCGGGCATGCCGTCGGGGCCCTCAAGACCAGCGGCG
>USDE01000167.1 GCA_900553345.1 uncultured Collinsella sp. | reverse complement strand
TGACAAAATAAACCTGTCCCTAAATGGTAGGTTTTAGTGCTTGCCGTTGGCGGAGGCGGCGCCGTTGACGTGGTCGCGGGCATAGACCACGCCGTGCACGATCGCCAAGCCGGCGGCATCTGCGGCGCGGGCGCAGGTGTCCTGGAAGTCCTCGGCCTCGCGGGCGCGCAGCTGCTTAAGCACGTAGTCGGCGACGGCCATCTTGCCGGGAGGGTTGCCGATGCCGGCGCGGATGCGGCTGAAGTCGCGGCTGCCCATCTTGTCGATGATGGAGCGCAGGCCGTTGTGGCCAGCATGGCCGCCGCCCGCCTTAACACGCACGTCGCCGGCGGGAATATCGAGCTCGTCGTGGATTACGAGCAGCTCCTCGGCCTTGATCTTGTACTCGCGGCAGAGCTTGGAGATGGGGCCGCCCGAGGTATTCATGTACGACTGCGGCTTGACCAGCACAATCTGGCGCTTGCCGCCCTCTTCCTCGGGGTCGTTGATGTTGATGAGCGCGACCTCGGCGCCGGCCTGGTTTTTCCAGTACGTGACGCCGGCCTGACGGGCCAGCTCGTCGATTGCCTTAAAGCCGGCGTTGTGGCGGGTCTCGGCATATTCCTCGCCCGGGTTGCCAAGTCCGGCAACCATGCGAATCTTAAGCGGCTGTGCAGCTGCCATGTTTGTCCTCCGTTACGTAAAAAAGTTCAATCAACGACAAAGGCTACCACGCCCGCCGAAGGCGAGGCTTTGCTTCAGCGAAATCCCACCAGACAAAAGCACGGCCGCGGCAGAGCGAGCCGCCGGAACAGAAGAAACCCCCGCGCGACCTTTGCGAAGCAAGGGGGAGCGCGGGGGTTTCTTCTGTTCCGGCGGCGATGCGCCGGGTTGCAAGGACGATGCGACTACAGCGCGAAGTCGCCGCCGACGAGCGTGGAGACGGGCTCCTCGTGGTAAACGGCGGAGATGGCCTGAGCGAACTCCTCGGCGACCGAGATGGTCTTGATCTTGCCGCCGACCTCGACGGGGATGGCGTCGGTGACGACGCACTCGACGATCGGGGCGTCGTTCAGGCGCTCGATGGCCGGACCGGAGAAGATGCCGTGGGTGGCGCAGACGTAGATGTCGCCAGCGCCCATAGCCTTGAGCTCCTTGACGTTGGCGCACAGGGTGCCAGCGGTGTCGATCATGTCGTCGTTGATGACGCAGGTCTTGCCCTTGATGTCACCGATGATGCCCATGACCTCGGCGGCGTTGTGGCGCGGACGGCCCTTGTGGGCGATGGCCAGGTCGCAGCCGAGCATGTCGGACAGCTTCTTGGCGGCCTTGGCGCGACCCACGTCGGGGGAGACGACAACCAGGTTGTCGGTGTCGAAGTGCATGTCGTTGTAGTACTGGCCAAACAGCGGCAGTGCGGACAGGTGGTTAACCGGGATATCAAAGAAGCCCTGGATCTGACCCTGGTGCAGGTCGAGGGTGATGATGCGGTCGACACCGGCGCGCTCGAGCAGGTTGGCGACGAGGCGGGCGGTGATGGGCTCGCGCGGGCCGGCCTTGCGGTCCTGGCGGGCATAGCCGTAGTGGGTGATAACGGCGGTGATGGAGCGGGCGGATGCGCGCTTGGCAGCGTCGGTGGCGATGAGCAGCTCCATGAGCATGTCGTTGACGTTGCCGCCGGCCACGGACTGAATCAGGAAGACGTCGGCGCCGCGGACGGTCTCGTCGTAGCGGGCGTAAATCTCACCATTGGCGAACTGCTTTAGCGTAAGGCCCGAAAGCTCGACCCCAAGGTACTCAGCGATCTTCTGAGCGAGGGGACGGTTGGAGGAACCGGAATACACGCGGATGGACTTGCGCATATTCTCCGACTTCTCGGGATCATTAATCGGCATTACCCTTCTCCTTTATACATCGAATGCCATATAGATGCCTTTTTGCATTGTAACCGCGCGGTGGGGTTAATCGGGTCTTGATAACGTCTTTACCGTCAACGGACACGAACCGACCACTCATCCGGTCGCGCAGGTCACGATAGAAAAAGGAGCCGTCCCCATGGAAACGGCTCCTTAGATGCTTGGTAAAACGTTATACCTCGTCGTCCTCGTGCAGACGGCGGCGATAATCGGCGGCCCAGCCCTCAATATTTACCTGACGGGCGCGGCCCAGGCCGAGCGCGTCTGCCGGGACCGGCTCGGTGATGACGGAGCCGGCGGCAACGAGCGCGCCGTCGCCGATCTGAGCGGGTGCGACCATCATGGTGTCGGAACCGATGAAGGCGTCCTTGCCGATGACGGTCTTGTGCTTGTGAACGCCGTCGTAGTTGCAGGTGATGGAGCCCGCGCCCACGTTGACGCCGGAGCCCATGGTGGTGTCGCCGATGTAGGACAGGTGCGGAACCTTGGAGCCCTCGCCGATCGTGGACTTCTTGATCTCCACGTGCGTGCCGGCCTTGGAACCGTCGAGCATGTGGGTGCCCGGGCGCAGGTAGGCGCGCGGGCCGCAGTCGACGCCGTTCTCGATGACGGCCTCGATGGCGATGGTCTCATCGATGATGCAGCCACTGCCGACGGTGGTGTCGGTGAGGCGGCTGTTGGGGCCGAGCTGGCACTCCTCGCCCACGGTGACGTGGCCGATCAGGTGCGTCTGCGGCCACACGACGGTGTCGCGGCCGATGACGGCGTCGGGGCCGATCCAGGCCTGCGTGGGGTCGATGAAGGTAACGCCCTCGGCCATCCAGTGCTCGTTGATGCGGTCGCGCGCGATGGCGGTGAGCTGCGCGAGCTGGATGCGGCTGTTGACGCCCAGGCCGTCGCGGTAGTCGTCACAGTGGAAGATGGAGACCGCCTGGCCGTGACCCTTGAGGATTTCGAGCATGTCGGGCAGGTAGTACTCGGACTGTGCGTTGTCGTTGCCGATCTCGTTGATGTGGGCGGCAAGCTGCGCGCCGTCGAAGGCGTAGCAGCCGGCGTTGCACTCCAGCAGCGTGGCGGCCTGCTCGGGCGTGCAGTCCTTCTGCTCGATGATGCGCTCGATCTGACCATCGGCGCCCAGCTTGATGCGGCCGTAGCCAAAGGGATCGGGCGGGGTCATGGTCATGACGGTGCAGGCGAGCTCGCCGGTGGCGACGGTCTGCGCGAACTTGGCGACGGTGTCGGCGGTGATGAGCGGCAGGTCGCCGTTGAGCACGACGACGGGGCCTTGCGTGATGCCGCAGGCCTCGAGCGCGACCTTGACGGCGTGGCCGGTGCCCAGGCGCTCGGTCTGCTCGACGCACTCGACCTTGGTGGCGCTGTTGGCGTAGGCGCCATCGATGAGGGCGCGCATCTCGTCGGCATGGCTGCCGATGACGACCACGACGCGGCTGCAGCCGGCCTTGATGGTAGCGTCGACGATCCACTGAACCATGGGCTTGCCCAGGATCTTATGCGAAACCTTGCAGTGGTTCGACTTCATGCGGGTGCCCTCGCCGGCGGCGAGGATAATTGCGGTTGCGTCCATGTGATCTCCTGTTACGTTATAGAGACGTGTGTTTGGAAACGATACACGGCGCAATATGATACCGCAGGCATATGATGAGCGCGTAACGATTGATGCGCGGCAGCTGAGGCTTGGGCCGCTGGTGTGGTGTTTGCGCTGCTTGCGGGCGGTGCCGGCAGTGCTTCGGCGTCGGTGATTTGGCGGGAGGGCGGGGATGCCTATGGACAACATACGAGAGGGTTCGGGCGCCGAGCCCGTGGGGGCATTTTCGATGTCGCATCCGGCAGTTCCGGCGCTCTACATGGTGCTGACGTTGGGGCTCACCATGTTCTCGATGCAACCGGTGTTGATCGCGCTGTCGCTTGCGGGTGGGTTGGCGTACGGGTTTGCGACGCGCGGTGCTGCGCGCACGTTGGGGGCGCTTCGCTGGCAGCTGCCAGTGATTTTGATCATCGCGGTGCTCAATCCGCTGTTTAGCGCCTCGGGCTCGACGGAGCTGTTTCGTATTGGCATGCGCGCGGTGTATCTGGAGAGCATGGTTTACGGCCTGTGCATGGGCGGGCTGTTTGTGGCGAGCGTGCTGTGGTTTGAGGCGGCGGCGTCGATGCTCGAATACGACAAGGTGCTCGCACTGTTGGGCAACGCCGCGCCGGTGCTCGCGCTCATGATCTCGATGTGTATGCGGCTTATCCCGCAGTTTTTGCGCCGCGGCCGTACGGTGCTGGCGG
>USDE01000166.1 GCA_900553345.1 uncultured Collinsella sp. | reverse complement strand
CGGCCGCCCGTTCCACGGGCCCTGCCACATTCGCGTGAATTTGGCGCTGCCGCTTTCGCGCGTAAGGGAAGCGTGCGACCGCTTGGACCGCTACGTTTTTAATGCACGGTAAGTGAGCACTGCATGCGGGGCCTTCTGCCAAGCCGGCTGGAAGGTCCCGCATGGTAAAACGTCTGTAACCATTGGGCGCAGACCTGCTGCGGAGGTTTATTTTTCTTGAATCTGCTTGCCGCAAAGATGCTCAATCGTAATCTCGTAGAGCTGGACGCCCTTAATGTCCTTGGCGATTTCCTCTTCGACTTCTTCGGCAGAAGGGTAGTACTTAAGCGCGAGCTGGCGAACTTTATCCTCGATAAACGCGGGGGTGTCATTCGCCAGGCGACAACGGCCAAAGACTACGGTACTCATAACGTAGGGAGCCCAGTCACCGTCCTTGTACCACTCGTTGCCGTAAACGGTAAAGCAGACCTTGTCATCGCGCTTGAGTGCGTCGACCTTGTGGCCAGCCTTGGCGCCATGGAAATAAATCTTGTCGTGCTCGGCGTCAAAGAAGTAGTTGACGGGAATGGCGTACGGGTAGCCATCGTCGCCGTTGACGGCAAAGACGCCGCGCTTGCAGGTAGCGAGCAGTTCGCGCGCTTCCTCGTCAGTGATGGCGCGTTTCTTTCGACGTAAGGGCCTAAACATCGTTGGTTTCCTTTCTGGTCGTGCGTGGTGGTTGAGCACAAACTATAGCGAAACGGATCCGTTTTTCTTGATGCGGGCGAGTATGTTTTTGAGCTTGTTAAAGTCGAGCGGTTTGGACAGATGGGCGTTCATGCCGGCATCGTGTGCCGCCTTGGCGTCCTCGGCAAAGGCGTTGGCGGTGAGCGCGATGATGGGGATATCGGCTGCATCGACCTTCTCGCTCAGACGAATCGCGCGGGTTGCCTCATAGCCGTCCATGCCCGGCATCATGATGTCCATCAGAATCGCATCGAAGCTGCCGGCGGGATGTGACAGGTACAGATCGACGACTTCGTTGCCATTGGCGGCGCAGGTGACCACGACGCCCTCGGATTCTAGCAGCGTCTGGGCAATCTCGGCATTCAATTCGTTGTCTTCGGCGAGCAACACGTTCATGTCGGCGAGCGAGCAGTCGAGCACCCTCTCGACCGTATCTGCCCGCGCCTGAGGGTTCTTGTCGATATCGAGCGGAATCTGGACGTTGAACGTACTCCCCACGCCAACCTCACTCGAAATCTCAATCGTACCGCCCATCAGTTCAATAAGCGACTTGACGATTGGCATGCCCATGCCGGTTCCTTGGAACTTGCTGCGCGCATCGTCACCTTCTTGGGCAAACGGCTCATAGATATGCTTTAAAAACTTGGGAGTCATGCCAATGCCGGTATCCGAAACGCTAAAGCAAAAGAGCGCGCGCCCGTTATCGAGTGGCTTGGTCTTTGAGCTAAAGGTGACGGAGCCGCCGTGCTTGTTGTACTTAATGCTGTTGTCTAATAGGTTGATCATGATCTGTCGGATATGGGTGGGACTGCCGATCATGTATGGCCCCGTGGCGTACGGCAGACTATTGTCCTGCATGGTGATGCCGTTACTGGACGCGCGGAGCTTGCACAGCACCAGCGTATTATCACAGAGCTCTTTGAGGTTAAAAGGCGTATGCTCCAGTGTTAGCTTGCGGTCTTCGATTTTGCCCATCTCGAGGATGTCGTTGATCAGCGAGAGCAGGTGATTGGCGGCAACGCGCGCCTTGGCACGGCTCTCGCGGGCGACCTGGATATCGCCTTCCTTCAATTCCTCGATCTCGATAAGGCCCAGGATACCGTTGAGCGGCGTTCGGATGTCGTGGCTCATGCGCGTGAGGAATGCCGTCTTAGCGGCGTTGGCAGCATCGGCTTTCTGCTGTTCTTTCTGCGCGCGGTGAAGCGACCAGACAAGGATGACGATGCCGGTGAGCAAAATGCAGATGACGACTGCCGCAATGACGATGCGGTTGCGGTAGAGAAGTCGAAACGCATCCGATTCTTGCGCCGAGTACGATGTGGGGGAATAACTGCTTGCAGAGAGCGATTCGCCAGCATTGACGATGCCCTTATTAATGATTCCCAACAGCACGGGCTTGCCGCGCGAAATCAAACACGATAGCTGTGCCGTGTCGGTGAGCTCCTGTGTTTGGAAATCCTCGATATCGTAGGTGTCGCGGATGGTTTTCAAGCGCGTGCTGGGGACAATGATGCAACTTGCCTCCCCCTTATTGAGGGCTTCGCGTGCCTCGTTGTCATTCGGATGCTCGGTTACCTTTGCGTCGGGGAATAGGTTTTCGAGCTCAAAACGGTTGACGATCGCGTCTGCTGTGCAAGCGATGTTCTTAAGGTCACTGTTCAGGTTGCTGCTGCTGTGAATGGCGGCTAGGGAAACCGTTCCCATCGGGTTTGACAGGATGACCCCTGCCTGCTCGGCAAGCCAGTAGTCGCGAAACAACGGTAGGGCGACATCGATGGTCCCTGTGGAAAGGGCTTTGGTCATTTGCTCGTTGTTCGAGAACGCTACTGTTGCAACCGTAATGCCAAACTTGTCGTGCAACGTCGTTGCAAGCGAGGCGAGCGACCCTTCCATTTCGCCGTCGTCATTTTGCGTGCAGTAGGGGAGTTTGTTTTTAAGATAGCCGATCGTGATGGTGTTGTCGTTTGCTTTGAGCCAGGAGCGCTCGGGGCCGGTGAGCGATGATGAGCCGCTGTTTTGGGCCGAGTAATTCGCCTTGACCTCGTCGTTATAACGTGGGTTGACGCGGGCGATTGCCGTCATGGCGGCATTGATATCGTTCATCATGTCGGGGCGGCTTTTGGGGACGGCAAAATAGTAGTCACTCGAGCCAACGTAGAACATGGGCGACGCATCGGGTGACGAGATGGTGTCGTTCATGATGACGGCGTCGACTTCGTCGTTTGCGAGTGCGTCAAAGAGCATGGAGCCTCCGTCATACTCCCTGTATGTGCAGGTGATTCCTTCGTTGGCGAGCCACTGCTGGCCAACGAAGGTTTGCATAACACCGGAGTTGCAACCGATGGTAAGGCCCTGGAGCGCTTGGAGGTCACCCTTGGCCAGGTCGTCGCGATCGGGCTTGGCGTAGATGTAGTAGCGCTCGGTGCCCTCGGGGTTCGAGGAAAAGAGCAGCTTTTGGGTGCGTTCCTCGGAGTAGGAGATGTTGGGCATGAGGTCGATTTCGCCTGCCTCGAGCATGTCCATAAGCTCGGTGAAGGTGCCGGAGACGTATTCGTACCGCCAGCCGGGCGTGTAGTACGACAGGGTCTGGAGGTACTCGTAACCCCATCCCGATAGACGCTCGCCGGGGGTGCCGTCCTGGAAGCCCTCGTTGTTGACGAGCCAACCAACGCGGACCGTCTTGACTGGCTGGCTAGAGTCAGCGGCAAAAGCCTGGACAGGCGCGATAGAACTCAGCACGGCAAGCGCGGCGAGCACAATGGCCAGGGCGCGACATATAACTGAACGAAGGACAGTGGCAGCTCTCACATGCAATCCTAACGAATCGAGACATTACCGCATAAGGATACCAGCCCAGCCTGCCCAGGCGGCAGCTGGTAGTCATTGGGGACGTTCTTAAACGACTAGTCATTGGGGACGTTCTTGTTTGACTAGTCATTTAAGAACGTCCCCAATGACTAGTTTCGTTTGCGGGAGAGGCGTGGGACAATACCGAGCGAATGTGATTGGACGTCTGAGAAAAGGGGTCGCGATGAAAAAGCTCAGGACGCTTGCTGATGTTTTGCGCCAGGCCGGTTTCGTGCGTATCACGGGCCTGTTCCTCATCTTCTATCTGCTGTGCTCGACGGCCGTCTGGTTGTCTGAGCCCACGACCCTTACGTTTGGCGATGGTCTCTGGTTTAGCTTTGAGACGGTCTCGACCATCGGCTTTGGCGATATCCCGGCCGAAACGCCGGTCGCCCGCGCGATTACCGTTGTCCTGAGCGTTATCAGCATCTTCTACATTGCCATGCTCACGGGCGTGGCGGTGAACTACTGCAATACGCTCATCAAGATGCGCCAAAAGGACACCATGGCGCGCTTTATGGACGATCTGGAGCATTTGGAAGAGCTCGATCGCGACGAGCTCGCCGATCTTTCGCGTCGTGTGCGCGAGTATCGTCGACGCCAGCGCTAGAACGGGCGCTGCGCGTCATGAC
>USDE01000165.1 GCA_900553345.1 uncultured Collinsella sp. | reverse complement strand
GGTTCAGGTGGGCGAAAAGGACATCGCCAAGATCGCCGTGGGCCAGAGCGCCAACGTTACCTATCCCGCGTTTCCCGATATCGTGAGCCAGGGCACCGTCACGGCTATCGCGTCGGTGGCAAACTCCGACGCCGCCAACGGTGGCGGCGGCAGCGTGACCTTTAACGTCGACATCCTCATCGAGGCACCCGACAGCCGCCTTAAGCCCGGTATGACTGCCGAGGTCTCGGTGGTGACCGAGCAGCTTGACGACGTAGTCATGGTGCCCACCATGGCGCTCATGACCGAGGATGGCGAGCACTATTACGTCAACGTGGCTGCCGATGACGAAGGCAAGGAGACGCGCCGCGTGAAGGTAACTGTCGTGACGCAAAACGACAACGAAGCTGTGGTCGGCAAGACGCAGGTCAAGCGCGACGAGCAAGGCAACGAAATCAACCCCGACGTGCCGGTTACCAAGCTGCGCGATGGCGACACCATCGTAATGGATACTGACGCGGGCATGACGGCAGACGGCGGCGACGGCATGCCTGCCGACGGGGGCATGTAATGCGTCCCGTCATCGACATCCGCAACGTGCACCGCATCTTTGAGAGCGAGGCCGGTTGCGCCCACATCCTGCACAACGTGAGCCTGGCGGTAGACCCCGGTGAGTTCGTCGCCATCACCGGCCCCTCGGGCTCGGGCAAGTCGACGCTCATGAACATCCTGGGTTGCTTGGACAAACCGACGGCGGGCGACTATTACCTGCAGGGGCTCAATGTCGCCGAACTCGACGATGATGAGCTCACCGAGGTGCGCGCGTTGAGCATCGGCTTTGTCTTTCAGAGTTTCAACCTACTGCCGCGCCTGTCGGTTATCGAAAACGTCATGCTGCCGCTGTCCTACACCAATGTGCCGCGCAACCAGCGCGAGATGCGCGCTGTACACGCGCTGCAAGCCGTCACACTACCGGTCGACCATTGGGACCACCGCATATCAGAACTCTCTGGTGGACAGATGCAGCGCGTCGCCATCGCGCGCGCCCTCGTCAACGATCCGCCCATCATCTTGGCCGACGAGCCCACGGGAAACCTGGACTCGGCAACCGGGGCGCTCGTCATGGAAACCTTCCATAAACTCCAGGAGCGCGGCAAGACCATCGTGCTCATCACGCACGACCCGGGCATTGCCGCCGAGGCCGACCGAGCCGTGACCATTCGCGACGGGCGAATCCATGACGGCGCATATATCGCGCATGCGCCGAATACGCTACGCGGCGCCATCAGCAACCTACCCGCGACTTGTACATCTTCCACGTGGCCGAAAGGAGCGAAGGCATGAGCACCCGAGATCTTATCCAAGAAGCCCTGCACTCGCTCGAGGCCAACAAGGGTCGCAGCCTGCTCACCATCCTAGGCATCGTCATTGGCATCGCCTCGGTCATAGCCATGACCTCGCTCATCGGCGGCATCCAAAACAGCCTGGTCAACAGCTTGGGCCTCAACGCGGCCCGCATGGTGCAGATCTACTCGTCCCAAGAGCTCACCGATTCGGACGTCGAGAAGCTGCGCAAGATGGTGCCGCAAATTGAGCAGATCGGCATCGTCGACAGCGCCTATTCCGAGTACAAAGTTGGAGATAAAAGCTATACCGTCATGGCACAGGGCGTCGATAGTGACATGCTCGATGCCGTGGGCGCCAGCAAGATCGTTGCCGGTCGCACCTATAGCGACATCGAGTCCAAATCCGGCGCTCGGGTGGCGCTCATCGGCCGCGGCGGCGCCGAGCAGCTGTACGGCAACGAGCAGGACGCGATCGGCAAGACCATCAAGGTCTCGAGCGGAGACGTGCAGATCATTGGCGTTATCGACGGCGGCAACGACTCCATGGGCTCGCTGAGCCTGTACATGCCCCGAGCAACGATCGCCGAGCTCTACGGCGATGACAATCCGTCGTTTCCCAGTGTGATGGCACTCGCCGCCGAGGGCACCGATATGGACGAGCTCTGCAAGACGATCGAGTCCAAGGTGCGCAGCATGAAGGGCATCTCGGAGGACGACGAGTACGACAGCGTGTCGGCAAGCTCCATGAAGAGCGCTATCGATGCCCTCAACTCCTTTATGGGCGCCTTCTCGCTCATCATGGGCGCGGTTGCCGGCATATCGCTGCTTGTGGGCGGAATCGGCATTATGAACATGATGCTCACCAACGTGACCGAGCGCATCCGCGAAATTGGCATTCGCCGCGCTCTGGGCGCAAGCCGACGCGATATCACGGCCCAGTTTTTGGCCGAATCCTCGGCGCTGTGCATCACCGGCGGCATTTTAGGTGTCGTGATTGGCTATCTGCTGGCCTGGGGGCTCACGTTCTTTGCAGCGAGCTCGGGCATTATGAACGAGTTAGGGGCCACTGGGACGATTACGCCGAGCTTCTCCATTACGACCGTGCTGATCGCGTTTGCCGTATCGGTCGGCATCGGCGTGATCTTTGGCTTCTACCCCGCCCGCCGCGCCGCAAAGCTCGATCCAGTCGAGTGTCTGCGCTATCAGTAATGCAATCCCCCTGAGTTGCGGTGAAATAAGGACTGTTTTGCCAGCCTAAAGGCTCAATTAATCCGCATTTCACCGCAACTTCCGAAGGAGTTCCCGCTTGTGCTGGCTCCATCGCGACGATTGATTGCGGCTTGGCACAGTGCAGCGACATCGGGGGCATCGCTGCCTCTGTATGTCATGGCGAGCAAAGCGGCATCATAGATTTCATCATTGGTCACATCGGCGGCATCAATGGGGTAGAAGGCGAGAATCGAATCCTGTTCTGCAAGCTCGGCCAGATCGATCGTTTCACCCATGGCAAAGGCATCATCGAGGACGAGTGTGGCACTCGTGCATGGAATTTGATAGATCGTGCCATCCGCAGCGATAGGGGAACCTGCTGCCTCGAGCGTGTGGACACCTTGTATGAGATTGATGCCAGAGCCATCGGAGGCGACGAACTCAATCCTGTCGACCGTTATTCCGTCGATGGTCTTGCCCGTAATATGTATCGGAACGCGCGATGCCCCGTTATCGGTGTCCCAGCCCGCAGCCGCGACATCCAGCACAATGGCGTGCTCCGAATGGGCGGATACGAAGTGCGACAACACCTGCCGCAGATGAAGGCCCATACAGCTACCGCCGACAATGCCAATTACCAGCATGCAGGTAAGGATGACCGCAACGTGGTTCCGAGGCTTTACCCGAAGCTCAGAATCAGCAGAGATGCCATTGACGGCAACCCCGCACGCTGTGCAGTACCTCACGCCATCGCGCAACTCAGCTCCACAATAAGGACAATTCATACTGGCCCCCACAACCATAGGCGTTCCCATCGAGGCCACTGTAAATCGACAATCCAAATCCGAGTTGCGCAACAATCAAATCAAGCCCATTTCAAGCAAGAGCTTCCTCCGGGAAACGGGCCCATCCCAACAAAGTGCAATTCAGACCCTCCCAAGCATGCATTTGCTGCACCTAATAGAAACGCGGCGACTCCTTAGTAGTCGCAGGCCACGCGCAGGGTTACCTCCCAAATCTTTCCGCAGGACGGAGGAGTCCCCGCAGCGCGAAGCGCACAGCGGGGACTCCGACATGTCCGAGGACGATTTGGGAGGTAACCCTGCGCGCGGCCGGTGAGACCAAAACCCCGCCATGCTTCTTATGTGCAGTAAAGCTAATGCTGCTAAAATACAAAGCGCTCATGTAGTTTAAACGTACGACGATAAGGAGCACCAGTGGGTAACCACTTCCGTACCTCCGGTGCGGGCGATGACGCCCCCAAGACGCAGCCAGGCGCCGCGGGCACTCGTTTCGCCACCCCGGATTCAGAGGATCAGCTGTTTAGCCCGATCCCCGCACAGCCGGCAGATCAGGCACAGCCGGCGTCAGATCCCTTTGCCTACAATCCCACCAATGATGTCGAGCTTTCCGAGGCCGCGGGTTTTGAGCCCGTGCAGAAGGTGACCGCTCGCGTGGATCAGCCCCAGGCGGACGCTGTCGCGCCGCAACCTGTCATGGCCGGTATTCCCGACCCCATGGCTCCTGCGACTCCGGCGCCACAGCCTGCGCAGTCCGGTCTTTTTGCCGGTATTCCCGATCCTACGCAGCCCGCGGCTCCCGTAGTCGAGAGCGATCAGGCCGCCGAGGTCGCAAGCCTCGACAATGCGCTCAACAACCCCGACTTTACGTCGGTGT
>USDE01000164.1 GCA_900553345.1 uncultured Collinsella sp. | reverse complement strand
GGAGGGGATTACCGGGCATGTGTTCCGTCGCGTGCATGCGGAGTGCTTCGGTGCGCTCGATTGCTATTACACGCCGTTTTTGCCGCCGCCGCGGGTGGGAAACCGCTTTGGCGGCAAGGCGTTTAAGGAGATCGATCCTGCCAATAACCAGGGGCTCAACGTGGTGCCTCAGTTGATGTCCAAGAACGCGGACGAGTTTGTGTGGGCGGCACAGGTGCTCGCCGACATGGGCTATCGCGAGGTCAATCTCAACTTGGGTTGTCCCTCGGGGACGGTTGTCGCCAAGGGCAAGGGCTCGGGCTTTTTGCGCCACTTGGACGAGCTCGAAGTGTTCTTGAGCGATGTGTGCGAACGTTCGCCGTTGCCGGTGTCGGTAAAAACCAGGCTGGGGCTGGAGAGTGACGACGAATACGAGCGCGTGCTTGACCTGTACTGTCGCATGCCGCTGGCAGAGCTAATCGTGCATCCGCGCGTGCAAAAGGATCGTTACACGGGCTCGCCGCGCAAAGCGTTTTACGGCGAGACGCTGGAGCGCGCGCCGTTCCCGGTGGCATACAACGGCGACATCTTTGATCTTGAGGACGTGGACGCGCTGGTGGAGGCCTATCCCGGTACACGCCATGTGATGCTGGGGCGTGGCTTGCTTGCGAACCCCGCGCTGGCTCGCATGGTCAAGGGCGGCCCTGCTGCAACGGCTGCTGAGCTGCAGCGCTTCCACGACACGCTGTTTGCGGCATATGCAGAAGAGATTGGCGGCAACGCGGTCTTTCGCATGAAGGAGTGGTGGTTCTACGCCAAATGCGCCTTCGCTGACCCCGCTACCGTTCACAAGCTCGTACGTAAGACCAAAAAGGTTGACGAATACCGCGCCGCCGTCGAGCGCGTCTTTCGCGAGCAGCCACTCGCACCCATAGCCCGCTTCCACGGCTAGTTGGTCGTTGGGGACGTTCTTTAACGACTAGTCATTTAAGAACGTCCCCAATGGCTGTGTTGCACTAGAGCAGGTTCTCCTGTGCCCACGCGATGATGTCGCTCGATTCGTAGAGTGGTTTGCCGTCGATGAACAGGCAGGGAACCTGGCGTTTTCCGCCGACGGCGATAAGTGTCTGTTCGGCATCGGAATCGGTCGAGATATTGCGCTCGGGAATGGTCACGCCGTTATCGGCAAGGAAACGCTTGACCTTTATGCAATACGGGCAGCCGGTCATAACGTAGAGCACGAGCTCGTGATTAGTAGCCATAGGGTCTCCAATCGGTTTGAGGTTTCGATTGAAATACCCAAAGCCACCGCGGTCTATGCGCACGCCAACGACGACTCGATGGCCTGGACCAGAAACGCCGTGGCTCCGGTGCCGCAGGCCTTGTCGTAGTAGTCGATAAAGCGCTGGTCGGCAAGATAACCGTGGGCGAGGCCCAGGTACGCTTCGTCTTTGGGCTCGTGTCCCCAATTAAGGCCAATCCATCGACGATGCATCGCGACAAGCTTACGAGCCTCGTTGCTCTCTGGGTCGCCAATGCCCATGGCAATCGAAAGCTGGCCCAGAACAGCGCGTTCAAGTTCCTTCATGTCGTTCCATGTCTCGGGGTCCATGTCCAGCAGCGCTTCGTTTGCTGCATCGATAGCCTCATCGCCATGGCGCGCCCGCGCCTCGGCACCGTAGCGCTCTTCGTTTTCTTGCACGGCGCGCCAGCGCTCCAGTTGCGGCAGGACGGCGCCCATGAGCGAGACGGCTTCGTCGAGCGACATGCCGTTGTTTTGTGCCAGGCGCGGGGCACAATCCTCGATCATTGCCTCCATGGTGGTGTCGTAGGTGTACTTGCCGTGGTCGTAGCACCACTTGCAGTAATGGTCGGTCGTGGCGCCTGTGGCATCGGTGCCGCAGTCGTCGGGCGTGAGTATCATGCCGCAGCTCTGGCAATAGTGCTCGGGCATTTCGAGCAGGTGGGACAGTGGCTCGCCGGTTACGGCGGCAATGAGCTTCATCATGTCGATGCCCGGGGTGACCTCGTCGCGCTCCCAACGGCTGACGGCTTGGCGCGTGACAAAGAGTTTGGCGGCGAGCTGCTCTTGGGTAAGATGATGGGCGCGACGGATGGCAATGAGCTTTTCTGCAAAGGCCATAGCGGCTCCTTTCTGCTGGTTGATGGCTTAAGCATACGCGGCGGCAGGCGCCCTTCCAAGCAACCGTTGGTTGCACGACAGGACTCCGCGGCGAAGAATTGCGCGCAACGCCCCACGCCTCCATGCCGTACAATGACCGGCATGGAACCTATTGCACACATACATACCGACCTGCCGCAGAAGTTCGGCATTCCGCGCAACAGCTTTTTGGCGCCCCATCTGCAGGGACGCATCGTCTTTAAGCCGGAATTTGCCTCCAATGCAGCGGTTGAGGGCCTAGACTCCTTCTCTCACCTGTGGCTGCTGTGGCGCTTCGAAAACGGAACGCCCGGCGGCACGGCTAAGGATATTGCCGTCGACGCTAAAACGCAGGACAGGTCCGGAACCAACGCAAAATGGTCGAAAACCGTGCGCCCGCCGCGTCTGGGCGGAGCCGAGCGCGTGGGCGTCTTTGCCACGCGCAGTCCGTTTCGCCCTAATCCCATTGGGCTTACCTGCGTCAAGCTCGACCGCGTGGAGCTTACCGACGATGGTCCCATCATCCATGTGTTGGGGGCCGACCTGCGCGACGGCACGCCCATCTACGATATCAAGCCCTACATCCCGTTTGCGGACTGTCATCCGGATGCGACCGGCGGCTGGATTGAGGACGCTCCGTGGCAAGAGCTCGACGTCGAGTTCCCGCAAGCTCTTCAAGACATGGTCCCACCCGCAAAGCTCCCCGGTCTGGCCGAGGTTCTTCGCCAAGATCCGCGCCGCGCGGGCAGCAAGCACGAGCCAAACCGCGTTTACCACTTGGCCTACGCCGGACTCGACATATCTTTTACGGTCGATGAAACCCAGCTAACCGTAGTCGCCGTCAACGACGCGTAAGGCTAACCAGCCATCCGTCTGCACCCGTCAAATTAAGCGCCAAACCCCATGCCAAAATCGCCTACGCTGGTGGACAATAACGCCTATCGAAACAGCCTACTTTGCACGGGAGCTCAGCATGAAATACGACTTTAGCTCGCTTATCGACCGCCACGGCATGGACTCCATTGCCGTTGACTCTTGGGGCGAAGTCCCCGGTATGGCCCCGAACGCACCCGACGAGGGCTTCGACCGCATACCCATGTGGGTGGCCGACATGAACTTTGCCACGGTGCCCACGGTCCAGGAGTACATCATTCAGCGCGCCCAGCACCCCATGTTTGGCTATTTCAATCCGCGCCCCGAGTACTTCGACCGCATCATCGAATGGCAGAGGCGCCGCAATGGCGTTGAGGGCTTGGCACCGGAGCATATCGGCTACGAAAACGGCGTGCTGGGCGGTGTCGTGTCGACGTTGCGCGCGTATGTCCAGCCGGGCGATGCGGTGCTGGTCCATAGCCCCACCTACATCGGCTTTACCAAATCCATCGAAGCCGCGGGCTATCGTATTGTCCACAGCCCGCTTAAGCTCGACGATCAAGGCGTGTGGCGTATGGACTTTGAGGACATGGAGCACAAGCTCGCCCAAAACCACATCCATGCCGCGGTGTTCTGCTCGCCGCACAATCCCTGCGGCCGCGTATGGGAGCGCGACGAGATCGAGCGCGCCATGGACATCTATCGCCAGCACGATTGCGTGGTGATCTCGGACGAGATTTGGTCCGATATCATTCTGCCGGGGCACAAGCATATCCCGACGCAGTCGGTGAGCGAGGATGCCCGCATGCGTACGGTTGCCCTCTACGCGCCCAGCAAGACGTTCAACCTGGCGGGCCTGGTCGGCAGCTACCACATTGTCTACAACGAGACGCTGCGTGACCGCATGTGCGCCGTGTCCGACAAGACTCACTACAACGAGATGAATGTCCTCTCCATGCATGCGCTTATTGGTGCCTATCAGCCGCAGGGCTACGAGTGGGTGGACGAGCTCAACCAGGTGCTTGCCGGCAACATCGAGTACTTCTGCACGTATGCAGAAAAACACTGGAAGGGCGTCGCGTTTTCGCGTCCGCAGGGCACGTACATGGTGTTTCTGGACTGCACCGAGTGGTGCCGCGAGCATGGCCGCGATATTCAGTGGTTGCTCGACGAGGGGGCGCGCGTGGGCGTGGGGTATC
>USDE01000163.1 GCA_900553345.1 uncultured Collinsella sp. | reverse complement strand
CGGCGAGCCGCGACGTCCTCAGGGCTGGAGAGCTCCTTGAGGCCCTCGACGGCAGCCTTGATGATGTTGAGGCCATTGTCGGTACCGAGGGACTTGGACAGGACGTTCTTGATGCCAGCAAGCTCGAAGAGGGGACGCACAGCGCCGCCGGCGATAACGCCGGTACCCTCGACAGCGGGCTTGATGATGATGCGGCCGGCACCAAAGTGGCCGAGAACCTCGTGCGGAATGGTGCCCTGCTCGGTCACCGGCACGTGGAACATGTTCTTCTTGGCATCGAGAGACGCCTTGGAGATGGCCATGGGCACCTCAGCGGACTTGCCCATGCCAACGCCGACGTTGCCCTTGCCGTCGCCAACGACGACGAGAGCGACGAGGCTCATGCGACGACCACCCTTGACGGTCTTCGACACGCGGTTGATGTAAACGACGCGCTCCTCGAACTCGGAGGCCTCGCGCTGCTGCTTCTGATTACGAGCCATGTGCTACATACCTCCTAGAACTCGAGACCGGCGGCACGAGCACCGTCGGCGAGGGCCTTGACGCGGCCATGGTAGATACGGCCACCACGATCGAAGGCGACCTTGGTGATGCCGGCCTCGATGGCACGCTTGCCAACGAGCTGACCGACCTTCTCCGCAGCCTCCTTGTTCGAGGTGTGGGTGCCCTTGAACTCGGCCTCGAGGGTCGAGGCGGAGACGAGCGTCAGGCTGGAGCCCTTGCTGTCGTCGATGATCTGGGCATAGATGTTGGCGTTAGTACGGGTCACGCGAAGACGCGGACGCTCGGCGGTACCCGAGACCTTGCCGCGAACACGACGCTGACGACGCTTGAGGCCTTCCAGCTTCGCCTTATGCTTGTTCATACGTAAACTCCTAAAAAGGTTGATCTTGCCAGCACCTAACGGGGTGCTGGTCTTATGCGAGTGAGTCGGTTACGACTACTTGGCGGCCTTACCCAGCTTGCGGCGGATGTGCTCGCCAACATAGTGGATACCCTTGCCCTTGTAAGGCTCGGGAGGACGATGGCCGCGGATCTCAGCGGCGATCTGACCGACCTGCTGCTTGTTGATACCCTTGACGTTCACGTGGGTGTTGTCGGGAACCTCGAAGGTGATGCCCTCGGGAGCCTCGACGATCACGGGGTGCGAGAAGCCCAGGGAGAACTCGAGGTTCTTGCCCTTCTGCTGCACGCGGTAACCGACGCCGGCGAGCTCGAGCTTCTTCTCGAAGCCCTCGGAAACGCCAACAACCATGTTGTGGATGAGGGCACGGGTGAGGCCGTGGCGGGCACGGGTCTCACGCTCGTCGTCGGGACGGGAAACGGTGAGGACGTTGTCCTCGACGTTGATGGTGAGCTTCTCAAAAACATCGAGCTCGAGCTGGCCCTTGGGGCCCTTGACGACAACGTTGTTGCCGTTGACTGCCACTTCGACTCCGGCGGGAATCTGGACAGGCTTATTACCGATACGAGACACGGTGATCTCCTTTCCTTCTACCTACCGAGCGAATTACCAGACGTAAGCGATGATCTCGCCGCCGACGTTGTGCTTGCGAGCATCGCGGTCGGTCATAACGCCATGGCTGGTGGAAATAATGGCGGTACCAAGGCCACCGCGGACGCGGGGCATGTCGGCAACGCCGGTGTACTTACGCAGGCCCGGCTTGGAAATGCGGCGGATGCCGTTGATGACCTTAGCCTTCTTGGGACCATACTTAAGCGTGATGTGCAGAGTCTTCTGGGGAACGGTGTCCTCGACATCGTAGCCCTCGATGTAGCCCTCCTCGTGCAGAACACGAGCGATCTCGACGAGCTTCTTGCTGCTCGGCATGGAGACCGTGGCCTTGTTCACAGAGTTAGCGTTACGGATGCGCGTAAGCATATCTGCGATCGGGTCTGTAAGGTTCATACAGATTCTCCTTCGTTCTTGATGAACACGTGCTCTTGGTTCTTCGCCGCCCTTAACGGCAAAGCCTATTTAGCGCGTTTTCCCTGTTCCAAACTGATGCTTGAAACGCTGGTAGTGACTTACCAGCTGGCCTTCTTAACGCCGGGAAGCTCGCCCTTGAGTGCAAGCTCACGGAAGCAGACACGGCACAGGCCGAACTTGCGGTACACAGAGTGCGGACGGCCGCAGCGCTGGCAGCGCGTGTACTCACGAGTAGAGAACTTCTGCTTGCGATTGCACTTGACGATCATCGATGTCTTAGCCACTTATATCCTCCTCACATAGAGTATTGTTCGCCCCAAGCGCCGCCCCCTTGTGGGAACGGCGCTTATAGGGCAGGTGAACCTATTTCTTGAACGGGAAACCGAAGGCGTCCAGAAGGGCCTTGGCCTCCTCATCGGTGTTGGCGGTGGTCACGAAAGTGATGTCCATACCACGCTGGTGATCGACGGAGTCGAAGTCGATCTCGGGGAAGATGAGCTGCTCGGTAACGCCCATGGAGAAGTTACCACGGCCGTCGAAGCTCTTGGCGGAGATGCCGCGGAAGTCGCGGATACGGGGGATCGCGACGGAGGTCAGACGATCGAAGAACTCCCACATACGGTCGCCACGCAGGGTAACCTTGCAGCCGATCGGCATACCAGCGCGCAGGCGGAAGGTAGCGATGGACTTGCGGGCACGGGTGATCATCGGCTGCTGGCCGGTGATGGCGCGCAGGTCGCGCACGGCACCGTCGATAGCCTTGGAATCGGTAGCGGCCTCGCCGACACCCATGTTCACGACAATCTTCTCAAACTTGGGGATCATCATGACGTTCTCGTACTGGAACTTGTCCTGAAGCTGCTGCTTGACCTCGTTGTTGTACTTGGTCTTCAGACGCGGCACATACTTCTCTTCTGCCATTGTTCACTCCTTCTTGGGGTTTTAAGCACGGGGCGTGGCCACGGTGGGTTGTCCTCGTGCCTCCTGGCTGCATCCGCGCCGCTCATGGCATTTCGCGGTTTGGACTCGACGCAGCAGGAGCCGACAAAACAATCGGTACTATACGCGCATTGGGTGCGTATTTCCAGAAAAACCTCGTCTGCCTGCACAACTCCACAACTCCCCCGCACATATTGATCCCTAGGGGACGGAGGAAAACGGATCACTTAGGGGGTCGGTCGATTCGAGTGATCCGCAATCCTGCCGTCCCCTAGGGATCATTTGGGTAGACTCTTGGGGTGTAAACGGCTATCGATAGCAAGGAGGCGCCATGGGGCGCAATAACAAACATAAGCGTGGCGCTCGCAATAAACGCGGGCCGGTGCGCAGCGAGCGTCGTCCGAGCCTGACTGGCCGCGTGCAGCTCCATGAGCACAGTGCCTATGTCATAACCGAAAACGGCGACTACAAGGTCATGGGCCGCGGCAAGCGCGAGATCATGGATGGCGATACCGTTGCCGTAAGCATTAAGAACAGCCCGCATGGTGAGCGTCGCGCCGTGATTGAAGGCGTCGTTGAACGTGCGACTATAAGCGTGGTAGGTACCTACCGGATCGCCGGCCCGCTCGGGGTGATCGAGCCGCTCGATTCGCGCCTGAAGGCTGACTTTTTTATTTTGCCCGAGGACACCTCTGCTGAACGCTTGGACGTGCATCCTGGCGATGTTGTCGTCGCGCGCATCCTAACGTATCCGACGCGTCTGGAATCGGGCACGGTGACGATCGATCGCCGCATTGGCGGCGATGACGCGCCCGATTTGGGTGTTCAGTATGTTATGGCGCGCTATGGCTATACCGACAGCTATCCCGAGGCGGCGCTGGCGGAGGCAGGGGCGCTTTCGCTCGATGTGACTGCAGCGCTTAAAGACCCGCTTCGTCGTGACCTGCGCGATCGCTTTGTCATCACCATCGACCCGGTTGATGCGCGCGACTTTGACGATGCCATCTCGCTTGAGCGCACACCCGAGGGCGGCTATAAGCTGGGCGTGCATATCGCCGACGTTTCGCACTATGTTGCCTGGGACGGGCATATCGACCTGGAGGCCCGCCATCGCACGACGTCGGTGTACCTTGCCGATCGCGTGCTTCCCATGCTGCCCGAGCGCTTGTCATGCGATCTGTGTTCCCTGCGCCCCGATGAGGATCGCCTGGCGTTTACCGTCGACATCGAGCTCGACGCGCAGGGCCGCGTGCGCTGCACCGACACGGTCGGCGCCTGGTTCATTCCCGGCGTGAGTCCCATCCGCGACACGGGCTTTCTTAAGGAAATCCTCGTCGACGAGGCCACGGGACTGAGAGCCTGCG
>USDE01000162.1 GCA_900553345.1 uncultured Collinsella sp. | reverse complement strand
ACAGAGTGACTTAGTAGCGCACGAAAATGTAGTTGTTGTTCATGCCGGCTGCGACGGAGCTGATGATGACGCCCGTCTTGTAGTCGGAAGCATGGATCATCTGACCATTACCGATATAGATGCCAGTATGGTAGGAGTTAACCACGACATCGCCCGGTTGCGGGTCGGACACGCGGGTCCAACCCATGAAGGTGCCGGTGGTGCCCAGACGGCAGTAGCGGCCCGTGAGACAGTAGCTTACAAAACCGGAGCAGTCAAAGCTGTCCGGTCCAATGCCGCCCCAGGAATAAGCGCAACCCAGCTTGCTGTAGGCACGCGAAACAACGGAGCCGCCGTCAACAGACTGGTTCGGTGCGGAAGGCGTCGGAGCCGGAGCCGGAGCCGGGGCGGGCTGCGGCGTAGGGGCCGGAGCGGGCGTAGGAGTGGGCGCGGGCGTATTGCCGCCATCGTTGGTGTTCTCAGTCGTACCGGCGGTGTCGTTGCTCACCGTAGCCTTCTCGGCGGTGCTGGCGTTAATGCCGGCCTGAAGTGCTGCGTTGGCTTCAGCCTCGGCGGCAAGCTCGGCCTGCAGCTGGGAGTCCAGGGAGCTCACGACACTCTGGGCCTCAGCCTGCTGGGCGTTGAGCTCGTCGACCTTCTTCTGCGTCGCGGCGACGTTCTTCTCCTGCTCGGCCTGCTTATCAGTGAGCTGCTGCTTAAGGTCCTTGACATCCTGAATGGTCTGGGCCTGCTTGTCGGAAACCTTGCCGTAATAGAACAGACGGTTGAGCATGTCGCCCAGATCGTCGACGCCCGTCAGAACCTGAAGGAGACTCAGACCGCCGGTCTTGTACTCACCGGCAACGTAGCTCGAAAGCTTTGCCTGGCCCTCGGCAATCTCTTGCTGCTTTTGCGTGATCTCGCCTGCAGTCTGATCAAGCTCCTGCGTCTGTGCGGAGAGTTCGTCATGAATTTGCTGGGTCTGCGTGCCGATCTGCTCGAGTTTGGTACGAGCGGCGGCAAGGTCGGATGCGGTATCGGCATAGGCCGGAGCCGCGAGGCCCAGGCCCAAAACACAAGCGAGGGTTGCCGTAGCAGCGCAGCGTGCCATGTTTTTGTGCGTATTTGCTGTGCGCATGGAGCTTCCTTTCCGGTATCTAAGGGTAGCGGCTAGTCCACCGTTACCAGGCTAAAGAGCTCGACGTCCTCGTTGGAAGGCGTGAGCTTCTTGCGCGGGTTAAGAAACGCAAGCTCGAGGATACAACCGTAACCCACAAGCTTTGCGCCCATATCTCGCACCAGTTTACCTGTTGCCTCGACGGTTCCGCCCGTCGCGACCAAGTCGTCCAGAATCAACACGGTATCTTTAGAGGTAATGGCATCGGCGTGGATCTCGATAGAGTCGGTGCCATATTCGAGCTCGTAGCTCTCGCTCACCGTCTTGCGAGGCAGCTTGCCCGGCTTGCGTGCGGGCACAAAGCCAGCGCCCAGGGCGACGGCCACGGGCACGCCGACCATAAAGCCGCGAGCCTCGGGACCCACGACCTTGGTGATGCCCATGCCGGCAAAATGCTCGGCCAGGGCATCTACCATGGCCTTTAGCGCTTCGGGATTACCAAAGAGCGGCGTGATGTCCTTAAAGACAACTCCGGGCTCGGGATAGTCGGGGATGTCGACGATGTGAGATTCGAAGTCGTACATGGCATGACCTTTCAGGGGAGGCTGGTTTGTAGCAGCGTCTATTTGGCCGCGCTGGCGGTGCCGGCGCGTGAGGGGGCGACAACCTTGAGCGGCTGCACGAGGGATTCCTCACGCACGGGGACCGCGGAGGTAGATGTCTCTTCGCTTTTGGCCTTGGTTGACTCGGAGCGTGCGATCTCCTCGTCGAGGGCATCGATATCGGCATCCTCCACCACGGCGTTGAGCGACTCGAATACACGGTTCTTGAGCAGAGCGGTATGGACGCCCTCGGTGAGGTCATGCAGCTTCTTAAACGCACGCTCGAGCTTGGCATCGCGCTCGTCATCGGAGGTATCCATGCCGAGCATGCTCACGAGAACCTGCTCAAACATCGAGGACTCGCGGTTTGCGGACGATACGTACTGGCGCAGGTTGCGCGGCTCGATATGGAAGCGCGAAAGCTCGGAGCAATAGCGGATGATTGGGAAATCGCGGCCATCGACAAGCTCGCGATTCTGCGGGCTTTTGATGATGCGAATGAGGTCGTTTTCGGCCAGGGAGCGGATAAACGAGATCTCGACGCCGAGCATATCGGGGATGGTCTCGATGGGATGCAGTTTTTGCTTAGTCTCCTTGGGTTCCGTCTTGAGCGGAACATCGGACAACAGGCCCACCTCGTAGGCGAGCGTAGACAGGTCCGTGGCGTTTTCAAGGCGCTGCTTGATCACGTTGAGCGGCATGTAGCGAGTCTTCTGGAGGTGCAGAATGACCTCCAGGCGGTCAACGTCCTCCTTGGAGTACTGACGATAGCCCTTAGGCGTGCGATGAGGGGTGATGAGCCCCTCATCTTCGAGAAATCTAATTTTTGAGTTCGAAAGATCGGGGTATGCGCCTCGAAGTAGATTGACGACCTGGCCGATACTCAGATAATTGCGTTCGGCCATGCCCTACTCACCGGTTTCGATGCGCTCCGGCGTGCTCTCGTGGTAGATGAGCGTAAACGTACCGATCTGGACGGAAGAGCCATCGTGCAGCGGTGCGCCGTTGACGATAGCGCCGTCAACCCACGTACCGTTGAGCGAGCCCAGGTCTTCGATGCGGGCACCCAGACCCTCGCGAATAATGCGCGCATGGCTACGCGACACGGTCATGTCGTTGAGGAAGATGCCGTTAGCGGGATCGCGGCCGATGGTGGTCACATTATCCTCGAGCTCAAAGGCTGCACCGGTTTGAGGGCCTTTGACGATAGATAAGACGGGCGCGGTGATGTGCACGTTGGCCATGAGGTCGGGAACGGTGACATCGCTCGAAGGAACGCGGAAAACGCAGGTGGCGTCTGAGGCCTTATCGTTCTGAGGCATATTGTTAACCATGTTGTCCATGACAACCCCTAACTTAACGCGGACATGCCGCAAAGAATGAACTGTACGTAATCATACCCCAACGACTTAGTCTTCGATTTCGGGGTTAAGAAAGTCGATGTCTTCGTCCTCGGGATGCGCCACGGCTTGTTTAATGGCCGCTCCACCCTTAATGGAATAGATGACGGCGGTGAGCATGGAGAAGATGACGCCGCCGTACACAAAGAAGATGCCAAGCGGTACCGGGCTGCCGTTGAGGCCCGGGAAGGCCGTGAACGTGGCGGGCAGCAGATGCCAGCCATCCACAGTGGGAAAGCCCAACAGCATGAGCGAGAAGCCGGTCATGAGCAGCGCCGTCGCAATCTTGCCGGGAAAGACGACGTCGATGGGGCGGCGGTGATAGTGGCGCACGATGAGCGTGCCGATACCAAGGTAGATATCGCGACCAATGATGAGCACGCAGACCCAGATGGGAAGCTCGCCGCGGACCACCAGGCCCAGTACGCCGGTAAATAGCAGCGCACGGTCGCAGATGGGATCCATAACCTTGCCGAGCCACGAGACCGTTTTGGTCATGCGGGCAATCTGGCCGTCCATCCAGTCGGTGGAGGCCGCGATGGCATAGATGACGATGGCGACGACACGGTTGTTGTCCGTCACAAACAGGTACAGGAAGACCAGCGTGAGGATCAGGCGCGTGAAGGTAATGAAATTGGAGATCGTGAAGATCTTATTCGACGGGTAATCGGAAGTGCCGATAAGCTCCTTTTTGATCTTCTTTTTGATGCCCACAGGACTCCCCCGCTGGTAAACGACAAAACTTTCGATACTATACCCGTTCTGGCGATGTCTATCCAGCGAGAGCATAGAGAGTCCAGACATGTGGAGGGTGTTGTTGGCGGGGCGGGAACTCACATTTATGTACATCAGCCTCCAAACATGTCGAAAAATGTCGGTTTTGGAGGGTGATGTACACGTTTTTGTTGCGCGTGTGCATCATCTCATATGTTGCCAACGCTAACGGTGAACCTGAGCGCCCGGGCACATTCTTTGTTGGCTGAAACCGGCATAGCAACTAGCGGAAGGCATCATCGAAGGAGTGTGCTGGAAAGCACCCGTCTCCTTAACTGTTAGAAATGCAAGTTAAAAATCTATGTGGCCAATGTGATACCGTTGAACCCGCGTATCGATACCGCCCAGCCATTCGCCTCGCCCCCGT
>USDE01000161.1 GCA_900553345.1 uncultured Collinsella sp. | reverse complement strand
GATGCCCTCGACGATATGGCCGAGCACGCGCACGGTACCGCCCGAAGCCGCCTGCGGCGCGTCCCAAGAGACAGCCTTAAGGTCGATGCCGCGCTTGATGAGCTTAGAGCTCAGCACGTCAATAATCTGCTTGGAGACAAAATCGGCCGGGGCATTGATCGTAAAGAGCTTGTCGCCCTTCGAAAGCTCGATGGTGGCGCCGGAGTCCTTGAGGTCATAGCGCTGAGAGATCTCGCGGGTGGTCTGCTGGAAGGCGTTATCGACCTCCTGCATATTGACCTCGGACACAACGTCGAAGCTGGAATCTTTAGCCATGGTTCTTCCTTTCGGTACGGGGAGCCTTAGTAGCTGTCGTACGAATAGTCGTCTGAATCGTTTGCAGTCTGGCCGTCGGATGCCGTGTCGGTACCGTCGGTAGACTGAGGGTCGGTGCCGTCGGTAGACTGGGCGTCGGTGCCGTCGGCAGCATCATTGCCGTCGGTACTCTCGCCATCCTCGGACTCTTCGGTCTCCTTCTTGGGAACGGTAATGGTCACGCGCGCCACACCCGATGTCTTGGTGTCGTAGCGAACCTTTTCACCGTTCTTGGTAACCGTAACATCGGAGGGCTTGGACGTGGTGATCTCGATCGAGGACTCGGGCGTGTACTCCTGCTCAAAGGGACCGGTTGCCTGGGCGCCGAAGACCGATTTACCGTCGACCTTGATCTCGATCCAGGCGGTCTTGCCCTTGGCAACGGAGACCTTGACCTTGATGACCTCGTCCTCTTTCTTTTTCGCGTTCGCCTTGGCGGCATCGGAATCGGCAGAATCCGTCGCCTCGTCGGTGCCTTCATCCTCGTCAACAGATTCGGTCTTCTTGGAAGACTTCTTGGTCGTCGTCTTGGTGGCCGCGGGCGTCTCAGGCGTCGACTCGGGTGCAGAAGAGCCGCAGCCACGCAGGAGGACCACGATGAGCAAAATCAGCAGCAGCGCAACGGCACCGATGCCTGCGTAAACGATACGCGGATCGAGTCCGTTGTTCTGGGAGACGCGCCCGCCGCTGCGTGCGCGACTGGAGCCGCCACGCCCATTCCCCTGCGGCATACGGCCGCGACCGCTATCGGGACGACCACGATAGCCGCCTTGGCTCTGCGAGCCGCGCTGGCCAGAACGCGGCGCAAGCTCGCCACGGTTCTGATAGCCACGCTGGCCAGAGCGAGGCGCCGAAGAGCGCTGCCCGTAAGGCTGCGATTGCGAACGGAGGCGCGGCGTCACCTGCGTGGTATCGGCGTCGGCGTAACCACCGTGGGAACGCCCGGCAGAAACTCCGCGATAACCACGACCGGAGTAGCCACCGTCGCCGTAACCGGCGCGGGGATCGCGACTCAACCCGCGAGCGGCGGGAAGCGCACGGTCATCAGGCATGGGCGTACTGCGAAAGCGATCTCGCTGAGAACGAATCTCCTCGCTGGAGCCCGTCTCGGTGATATAGCCCGCCTGCGGAGGGCGCTGGCCGTACCGCGTCGAGCGTCCACCCTGAACCATCAGAAAGCGTCCGTTATCGACCGACGAACGCGAGTTAACGTAGCCGGCAGCATCCTGAAAACGACCGCCCTGCTGCGAGGTCTCGCGTTCATATGCCATGAGGTCATCAAAATAAGCGTTGACGACCTCGCGCGGGTTAAGCCCCAAAAAGCGAGCATAGCTCGAAATCATGCGCCGCGCGGGGGCATCGATGCAAAGTTACCGGTCTCGAAAAACTCGATGATCTGCGGCCTGATTTTGATGGTGTTGGCGACCTGCTGGATGGAAAGGCCCATCCGGCGACGCTGCTCGAGCAGCATGTCACCAAAGCGTGCAGCCATCAGAATCCTCCAAACTCACGATCTTCACGTGCCATCTCGGCGTCGACAGACTCCAGCGCGGCAAGCCCCTCCTCGTCCAGCAGGACCTCGCGCGGCTTGGAACCATCGGGCGGGCCGACGACACCCTTTTCTTCCAGCATGTCCATAATACGCCCGGCGCGCGCATAGCCAACCTTGAGGCGGCGTTGCAGCCCAGATGTGGAGCCCAGCTGCGATTCCACCACAATATGGGCGGCCTCCCAGATAAGAGGGTCGTCATCTTGCGGCTCGGCAACGCCCGTGCGAACAACGCCGCCACCAGCCATGGACATGGAAGCGGGCGCCACGGCAGACAGAATCTCCTCGTGATAGTCGGGCTCGCTTTGCGACTTAACGAACTCGACGATCTCGTTGATCTCATCGTCCGAGACAAAGCAGCCCTGGATACGGCGGGGCTTGCCCCAGTCGACCTTGGAGAACAGCATGTCGCCCAAACCAGTAAGCTTTTCGGCGCCCATCTGGTCGATAATGACGCGGGAATCGATGCCCGTAGCCACGTTAAAAGCAATACGGTTGGTGATGTTGGCCTTAATAAGGCCCGTCACCACGTTGGAGCTGGGGCGCTGCGTAGCCACGATAAGGTGAATACCGGCGGCGCGGCCCAGCTGGGCGATACGGACGATCGAGGCCTCGACATCCTTGCCGGCGACCATCATCAGGTCCGAAAGCTCGTCGATGATGATGACCAGGTAGGGCATCTTTTGCGGTGGGTTATCGTAATGCTCAAACTCGCCGGCGGCCTGCTTTTCGTTATACGTCGAGATCTTGCGAACGTTGAGGCGCTCGAACACCTTCAGGCGACGCTCCATCTCGGACACGGCCCACTGAAGTGCACTGGCAGCCTGCTTGGGCTCGGTCACCACGGGCACGTAGAGATGCGGCAGGCCGTTATAGCCCGCAAGCTCGACGCGCTTGGGATCGACCATGATCAGGCGAACGTCCTCGGGAAGAGCGCGCATGAGCAAGGTCGTGATGATGGAGTTGATCATGACCGACTTACCGGAACCGGTGGTACCGGCAATCAGCAAGTGGGGCATCTTAGCGAGGTCGGCGACAACCGGAGTGCCCTCGGCATCGCGACCGATGGCCAGCTCGAGCGGGCCACCCTTCACATAGGAAAGCACGTCGCCCAGGTTGACGTTCTGACGCTTGCGATTGGGAATCTCGATGCCCACGAGCGAGGTGCCGGGAATCGGCGCGAAAATGCGCACCGACTGGGCGGCAAGCGAAAGCGCGATATCGTCCTCGAGGCTCGAGATCTTGCTCACGCGCTCGCCCTCGCCGGGCTGCAGCTTAAAGGTCGTGACCGTGGGGCCGGCAATCCAGCCGACGACGCGAGCGCTACGGCCAAACTCGAGCAGGGTAGACTGCAACGACTCGGCAGTCTGTTCCAGTTCCTTATCAGAAGACGCGGAGGACGCCGACTGCGGATTGGCGTGCAGGATTTCGAGCGGCGGGAGCTTGAGGCCGTCCTCTTGTTCGCCCTCGACACCGGCAGCAGTACCGTCCGCTCCCCCATCACCGGCTGCAACAGGAGCAGCTGAAGTCGTAGAGCTGGAGGCATCGGCAACCTTGGGATGCTTTAGGAAGTCGGGAATCTGCGGAGCTGCCGAAACGGGATTCACGGCAAACGGCGGTTCTGACTCGTCAGCATTGTCCGGGTCGTCTTCTATCGAAAACTGTCCGGTGACCTGTCCTGCCTTGGCACGGCGACGCGGCAGCAAGGTTGTCTTGGCGGTCTCGAGCGGAGTCTCGTCGTCCTCGTCATCGCCCTCGGTGAGTTCGATTTCGCTATCGGACCAAGACGGGTCGGGCTCGCTCGTGTTGAGCTTGGGCGCGGCCTTGCCCTTCTTGGCATGACGACGCGGCAGCAGCGTGGTCTTAGCGCGCTCGGCCTCCACGGCCTCGGACACGTCGACAAACGGGTCATCGTCCTCGTCGTCATCCAAAACCGGGTCGGCATCGCCTCCCATGACCGTGGTCACCGCGGCATCAGTTCCCTTCTGGCGCAGAATGCTCAGGTGCGGACGGGCGACGCCGGGAACTGACAGGGCCTCTTCGTCGCCCCACGGGCTCACATTGACATCGGCACGACGGCGCTCGGCAAAATCGGCGGCGCGATCGCGTGCGGAGCGCAAAACGCCGCCCACCGAAAAGCCGATAATGACCAGGCCAACGACGACAAGCCCAAGCAAGACAACCATGGCAATAGGTTTACCCAGGGCGTTTTGCAAGGTACTTGCGATAAAGGCGCCAATGTAGCCACCCGACGCAGATAGGTTTTGCGGCGTAAACATGAGGTCGCACGAATCGCTCGTGCCCGGCACCATCAGCGACAGGATAGAGACAATGGCCACAAACACCA
>USDE01000160.1 GCA_900553345.1 uncultured Collinsella sp. | reverse complement strand
TTTTAATCTCGTCAAGGAAGCCCATGGTTGTGTCCTCTCACGGTTTAGTGCAGGCGCTCTGTAAACCAGTGCGCACTTCAGAGCCCTATTTTACTGCAAACTCCGGGCTAAATACTACCCTGCCCAGGCGAACGAGCGTAGAGCCCTCCTCAAGGGCAGGCTCAAAGTCCTCGCTCATGCCGCAAGAAAGCTCGGGCAGCCTCAGATCGGGATGCGCCGCCTCCAACTCATCCCTCAGCTCTCGCAGCCCGGCAAAGGTGCGACGCGCCACATCCTTGTTCCCCCGAGGGGCCATAGTCATAAGGCCCTGCACACAAATTCCCTCAAGTTCCGCAAGCTCGCCGGCAGCGCCACGAATCTCATCGGGCGAAAAACCGCCCTTGGACTCCTCGCCGCTTACGTTAACCTCGATCAGCACCTGCTGGGGGGCGGCGAGCTCGCCAGCTTCGATCTTGCGAATGGCACGGCTCGAGATCGCCTGCGCCAAATGAAGCGACCCCACCGAATGAATCAGCTCGGCCGAGCCCAACACCGCGTTGATCTTGTTGGTCTGAAGGTTGCCAATCATGTCGAAGCGCACCTCGGGCAGCTCCGGATGATCCGCCAGACCTGCAAGTTTGCGGACGAGCTCTTGCGGGCGGTTCTCGGCAAAATGGCGATATCCCACCTGGATGGCCGCGATGGTCTCATCGACGCCGACGGTCTTGGACACGGCAATCAAACGCGCGGCATCACGGGGCCTCCCGGCGCGATCGAGCGCGGCATAGAAACGCTCGAGTATCTGCTCGCGGCGAGCGCGCATTACATTCAAATAGTTATCCATTGCCAATCGCCTCCGCTAACAGCACAACAAGTAGTCCCATGCTAACGCAAGAGCGCAGCCCCGCATCCGCAAGGCCGCGCTCCCTTAGGTATTTACAATCTCTCAACGAACGGGGTACTCTACTCCTCGTCGTCCTCGGCATCATCCTCGTCCTCAAGATGATCCAACAGGTAGCGAAGACCCTCGCTCACCTCGTTAGCGGGCACCTTGGCAACAAAGCGTGCATCCACGGCGGGCCTCATAATGACGCCCTCGCCCGAAGGCACGCGCATGCTCTCGAGCTCGTCCTCATCCGTACAGGCGATATCGCCGGCAGTCATACGCTGTCCGGTCAAAAGGAAGGTCAGACGGCAGGCGGCATCGATGGAAATCGAGGCAATGCGATCGAGGTAGCGCGAAACCATGATGGCACGGCGCAGATCGTCATAGTTGCTGTCGTCGTCCATAAAATCGCCGGTGTCCATGCGGTTAAAGGTACGGAAGAACTTCTCGTACGCCGCATGTACCGGCTCATCCTCAACGGCCAGGTTGCAGATGATGGACATGTCGTTGGTGACGAGCGCGGACAGCGACGAGCCCAGCACCTGGTACACGGCCTCGGCCTCGGCCTCAACCGTGCCGACGAGCTCCTGAGGCAGCGAGATGTCGGCCTTGACCATGTGACGCGTGGCGCGGCAGATCTGGCGAACCTTATCGGTCATGCGCTGCAGGTTAAAGTCGACGTAGATAATCGTCTGCAGCAAACGGAAGTCGGAGGCGACCGGCGACTGCGTAGCGATCAGGTTGTAGCACACGGCCTCCAAGTTGGCGCAGCGAGCATCAATCGAAAGCGTGCGCTTCTTGGTCTTAGTGGCGAGCTTGCGGTCGTCGGTCACATAGGCCTTCACGGCGTCGTGAAGGGCAAGATCGACGGCCTCGTAGATGCTCAACATCTCGTGACGGGCCTCGATGAGCTGACGGGAAAACAGTTTGCGCATGGTTCACTCCAATCAGTTGGGTGCGGTCATGCCGCCCGCACAGTGAATACGCACCGGACCAGGTCCGATCGGCTTGGGACTAGTCGCACCGATCAGCCAAAGCGGCCGGTGATATAGTCTTCCGTCCGCGAATCCACCGGGCTGGTGAAGATCGCGTCGGTTTGACCATACTCGATGAGCGTGGCGGGCTCACCGGCAACTTCCTGCAAGAAAAATGCGGTGTAGTCGCTAATGCGAGCGGCCTGCTGCATAGAATGCGTGACGATGATGATCGTCATCTCGGGCGCCAGCTCGGCCATCAGATCCTCGACCTTAGATACGGACGTGGGGTCGATGGCGGAGCAGGGCTCGTCCATCAGAAGGACATCGGGCTGCACCGCAAGCACACGCGCGATGCACAGACGCTGCTGTTGACCGCCCGAGAGCGCCAAACCATCCTTGTTGAGCTGATTGGATACCTCTTTCCAGAGGTTGGCGCGCTTGAGCGATTCTTCCACGATGTCGTCGAGGTCGCTTTTGCTAGTCACGCCCTGCAGACGAGGGCCAAAAGCGACATTCTCGTAGATGGATTTGGGAAACGGGTTGGGCTGCTGAAAAATCATGCCCACGCGGCGACGAAGGTCGACCGGGTCGACGCCCTCGGCATAGATATCGTTGCCGTCGAGTGTCATGGTGCCCTCGACGCGAGTACCCTCGATAAGGTCGTTCATACGGTTGATGCAGCGCAAAAACGTCGATTTACCACAGCCCGAAGGACCGATAAACGAGGTGATGGCGTTTTTGGCGATGTTGAGGTCGAGCCCCGTCAGCGCATGAAAGTCACCGTACCAAAAGTTGAAATCCTTGGCCGTGATGGCCGCTTGCTCCGGCGTGGGAGCGGACTGATAGACGGACATGGGACTCCTTAACTAGCGGCGCTTGCGCGACAGATAACGCGCAAACAGGTTGAAGGCCAGAATAATCGCCATCAGCAAAAGCGCGGTGCCGTAGGCTGCGTTCATGTTGATGCCGTCGTTGGCAAGCAAATAGAGGTGAACGGTCATGGGGCGACCGGAATCGAACGGCGATATGGGCAGGTTGATGGCCTGACCCATGGTGTAGAGCACCACCGCGGTCTCGCCGATGGCGCGGCCGATGGCAAGGACGATGCCGGTGGCAATGCGGCCAAAGGCCGAAGGAAGCACGATCTTGGAGACGACCTGCCACTTGGTGGCGCCCAGGCCATATGCGCCCCAACGGATATAGCGCGGAACGGCGCGGATTGCCTCCTCGGTGGTGCGCATGACGATGGGCAGCATCAGAAGCGCCAGCGCCAGGGCGGCCGAAACCATCGAAAGACCCAGGCCCATGGCCTCAACAAACAAGGCGTAACCAAAGAGGCCCATAACGATGGAAGGCACCGAGGCCAGAGCATCGGCAGCATAGCGGATGATGTCGACAATCTTGCCCTGCTTGGCGTATTCAGCCAGATAGACCGCAGCCAAGACGGCAACCGGCGTGCAGATGAGCATGGCGAGTGCCGTCACGTAGATAGTCGAGACGATCGTGGGCCAAATGCCGCCCTCGGCGTTTACGCCCTGCGGCCAGCCGAAGATAAAGTCGAGCGAGATATGCGGAAGACCGTTAATGACCACGTAGGCGATGATGGCGAGCAACACCAGGGTGGTGATATAGGCCGCGGCGCGAAACACGCCGAGCATAATCTTGTTGGACAGGTCCTTGTTGATGCGGCCCTTCTTGCCATGGGAAAGGGCACGCTTGATGAGCTCGCGCGACGAGGTCGCATCGACCGTCGTGTCAACGGAATCGGACATAGCCTACCCCCTCTTCTTTGAAATCAGGCGAACGATACCCACCAGTGCAGCTGAGATGATAAACAGGACCACGCCCATGCCAAACAGAGCCGAGCGATGCAGGCCCGAGGAATAGCTCATGTCGAGTGCGATCTGGCTCGTGAGCGTCGAGATGGGGCTCGAGATGCTATCTGGAATGACCGGGGCGTTGCCCACGACCATCAGCACGGCCATGGTCTCACCGATGGCACGCCCCATACCCAAGACAATTGCATCGACAATGCCCAGCTTGGCTGCAGGCAGCACGACCTTGTAGATGGTCTGCCACTTGGTGGCACCCATGGCATAGGACGCCTCGCGAATGCCCATGGGGATGGAATTGAGGGCATCGATCGTGAGCGTGGTAATGGTGGGAACGATCATGATGGCAAGCACAAACCACGCCGTCAGCGCGCCAAAGCCAAGACCGCCGGTCAGCTGCGCGATAAACGGACGGATGATGACCATGCCAAAGAAGCCGTAGATGATGGAGGGGATGCCCGCCAGCAGGTCGACGGCGGGGCTGATGAGCCTGCGCACGCGCTTGCTGGCGATCTCGACCAGATACACAGCCGTGCCCACACCCAGGGGCACACCCATGGCGAGCGCACCGACCGTCACCAGAC
>USDE01000159.1 GCA_900553345.1 uncultured Collinsella sp. | reverse complement strand
TGTCGACCGATCGCATTCGCATCACGCCACCACCAGTTGTTGAGAGACGTCATCGTGTTCTTCATGTTGGTGGCTCCTTTCGTGATACCGTGGCGCGGTCGCACCTAGTTGCTGTTGCGCTGCACTATAGCACAGCGAAGTGTGTGCAGGGAATCTTTTTTGAAAAGATTTCGGCGATGTTTCCCGCCGGTCGGATGACAGGCGAGGAGGGCAAGACCGCTCGCACTGTCTTGCCCTCCCCTAGAGCGTGAGGGCCTTAGGCCTTCTTGCGACGATAGAGCACGAAGCCGCAGACACCGATGATGACGACGGCACCAACGGCCATGGCGGCCATGTTGTTGCCCTCGGACTTCTCCTCGGTGGCCTCTTTCTTCTCGACCTCGGGCTCGGCTACGTCCTCATCGGAGAGTGCCTCGTCGGCGTAGGTGATGGACTCGACCAGGCAGTCGTTGTCGGCATCGTAGTCACTCGGGACGAACTCCTCGGAGAAGTCGCCCTCCTTGAGGTAGTCACGCATCTCCTCGAGCATGGCCTTGCATTTGAGGTAGGTGTTTTTGGTGGCAGCCTTGCCGGCCTTGTTGGCCAGGGCGGTGCGGGCCTCGGTGCCCTCGGCGGCCTGCATGGCCTCGTCGACGGTCAGGTTCTGCTCGATGAGCTCCTTCTGCAGCGCATCGAGGTAGGCGCGGACGCCGGTAGCGCAGTGGTCGCGGTTCTCATAGGCGAGCGTGTTGATGTCCATGAGGACGTAGTTGATGGAGTTCTTGGGCTCCTCGTTGTTCACGACGTCTTCCTCTTCGCAGTGATTGAAGGAGACATCCTGATCGCTAAAGTAGGGGCTGACCTCGGTGAGCAGTGCGGAGTAGAGGGGGATAGCGACGGAGAACTCGGCGTTGGAGAGCATCTCCCACTGGATGGTCGCGATCTCGGGATCCATGCCGTGACGGATCTGGAAGGTGTGGATCTCGGTGTTGCGGTTGGAGCCGATGGCATAGGCGCCGTCGGTGTTGGCGTTGAGGCCGGCGACATTTTCGCCGCGAGCGGCGAAGCTGCGGATCATCTCAAAGGTGTTCCAGTCGGACTTGCCGGGCTGGAAGAACAGCGGCTGCATCTCGTGGACCAGGGCGCCGGTCGTGGCGCGAGCATCTTCGCGCTCGTCTTTCACGATCTCGTAGTCAGTGCCTTCAGCCAGCGGGGCCATGAAGTAATCGCGACCCTGGATATAGCGCGACCACTGGTGCATACCGGCCTCGCCGATCTCCTCGCCGTAGGTCTTGGCGACGTCGAACTTGCCGTCGGTGTACTCGGCAAAGCCCTTCTCCTTAGGCATGGACTCGATGCCCTCGGAATGGAGACAGTTCTCGGTGTCATCGAGGTCGACGTTATAGGTGAGGTTGCCGATGTTGGGGTTGAGCGAGGCAATGTCATCGGCGAGCTTCATAGCAATCCACTGATGGCCGGAAAGCGCGGCGAACAGCCAGGTCTCGGTGCTGTCGGCGATGATGATCTGGTCGTTGGAGCAGACGTCCTGCTCGTCGATCAGGCTGCCGATGAGCTCGACGCCCTCGCGGGCCGTGGCACTCTCGCCCAGGATGACGCTGGCATAGCTGTACTCGCCAATGCCAGTCTCCTCGGTGATGGGATCGGCCTCTTCGGCCTTCTCGTTATAGGAGGTGCTCAGCGTGGCAGAGCAGGAAACGCCCTTCTCGTTGATGCCAGCCTCGGAATATGCGTCGTAGCGATCTTCCCACTGAGAGGGGTTGTCGCGAACGAAGGTGTAGCGGTAGGTTGCGCCCTTGGACTTGTATTCAAAACCGGACTCGACCGAGGTGTACTCGTTGCCGTCCTTGTGTGCGGGCTCAATGCCAAAGTGCTTGACATAGCGCGGACCGAAGTCCTCGGAACGGCCGTAGTACGTGTTGCCGTCTGCCGTAAGCTTGCTGCCCATGTAGATCTGGGTGCAGGCGAGCGCCGAAGTCGGCATGGCCATGATGGCCGCTGCTCCAAACGCAAGGCCGCAGCCGAGCTTTTTGAGCGTGTTGACAGGATGAGTAAACCTCATGATCCCTCCCAACCGTTGAAACCTCGCGGAACCGTGCAGGATTTCAGCTAATAAATACATCTATTAGCCTATCGGAAGTCTAAATAGTATTCATCTATTTCGATGAAATACTCGATGAGCGTCCTAAAATATGCGATGAGCGGACAAGAATACTCATTATCTAACTTTATTTAAATAAAGACGCCCTGCAATTACTGTACCTGAATAAAGCGCCTTGTACGGGGCACAAAGAAAAATCCCCCGCTGTCTGGCAAATGCATAAACAACGGGGGAGACGATAATTGGATGAATATCATACCAATGTGGAATTACTTCTTCCGGCGGTGGATCACGTTAATCGCATAGCCGACGAGCATGGCCAAGACGATGACGATAAAGCCAATCAGGGGGTTGTCGTTCATGGGGTCCTCCTATTTTCCGAGCGGGGAGAATTCGTCGACGATGAGGTCGAGGCATTGCGGAAGCGCGCGGGCTCCAAAGACGCCCGAGTTGCTGGAGATGATCTCGCCATCGAACTGCATGCCCAGCGACGGCGTGCAGGTGATCTTGGCTTCCTTGGTCTGGATGATCTTGAACTGCGGACGGCCGAGCACCTTGCCGGCGGGGTCGAGCGCGGCGGTGATCACAGTGGGCAGGAGCTGGACGGTTTTTACGGGCTCGATGACCGCGATGTCGACCATGCCGTCGTTCATGCGGCAATCGGGGAACAGGTTGATATCGTTTTGAATAACCGAGGTGTTGCCGGCCATGCAGCAGATGCCATCGAGCTCCTCGACAATGCCGTCATGCTCAATCGTAAAATGCGCCACCGTGGGGTTGGGTGTGGCGAGCGCCGACAGGAAATAGGCGATCTCGCCGATGTCGTTTTTGGCGGGGGCGGCCTTCATCATGATCTCGGCATCGAAGCCCGAGCCGGCGATGATGATAAAGCCGTGGCGCTTCTCGTTGCCGTTCTCGTCGAGCCAAAAGAGCTCGCCCATGTCCACTTTGACCGTGCGACCGGCGCGGCAAGCCTTGGCAAGCGCCGCTGCCTCGGGGGCATTACCGATGTTGTTAAAGAACAGGCAGGCTGTGCCGGAGGGGAAGACGAGCGTGGGGACACCGCACCCGCGCATTTGGTCGAGCACGTTGGAGACGGTGCCGTCGCCGCCCGAAACGACCACGCGATCAAACTCGCGCACGTCTGCCACGGCGTCCTCGGGTTCCATGCCATCGCCGATAAAGCGCATCACGACCTCGTCGCCGCCCTGCGCGAGGGCGTGCGTGAACGCGTAGATTTCATCTGAGCTGGGGCCCGATGCCGGGTTGTGGATGATAAGGCAGCGCATACTTACGTTCCCGTTCTGTGACTAACCGAGTATAGTTGTAAGGCAATGCCGATATCCTACCCGTGTTTTTCGGGCCTAACCTTATTCGATGGGTTGATATGTACATTTCCACACATCAGGCTTTACTCGACTTCTGCCAGCGCGCCCGCGAGTTCGACGCGATTGCCGTCGATACCGAGTTTTTGCGCGAGCGCACGTTCCATCCGCGCCTGTGCTTGGTTCAGATTGCCACCCCTGCCGAGAGCGTGGCGGTCGACCCTCTGGTGATCGACGACCTGTCGCCGCTTGCCGAGCTTATGGCCGACGAGAGCGTGACCAAGGTCTTCCACGCGTGCTCGCAGGATATGGAGGTCATGCTCCATACCGTGGGAGTGCTGCCGCGTCCCATTTTTGACACGCAGGTGGCCGCCGCCTTTTTGGGCGAGCGCCAGCAGATTTCCTACGGCGCGCTCGTGCAGACGTTTTGCGGCGTCTCGTTGCCCAAGACCGAGTCGCTGACCGATTGGTCGCGCCGCCCGCTGACCGACAAACAGATCGAGTACGCGATCGATGACGTCAAGTACCTGATCGTCGCCTATACCGAGATGATGAGCCGCCTGCGTGAGCTGGGCCGCGTGGACTGGGTGCTCGACGAGTTGCGTCCGCTGGCCGACGAGTCACACTACCGCGCCGACCGCCATGAGGCATTCCGCAAGGTCAAGCGCATCAACTCCTGCAGCCGCCATCAGCTGGGCATTGCGCGCGAGCTTGCTGCTTGGCGCGAGGACCGCGCCGAGCGCCGCAACATCCCGCGCAAGTGGGTCATGTCCGACGACACGCTGCTTGCGCTCGTGCATCCGGCAGGTCCCGCCTGCCACACGGGGGAGCGCAGCTGCT
>USDE01000158.1 GCA_900553345.1 uncultured Collinsella sp. | reverse complement strand
GAGCCCGTCTTCGTCGCTCTCGCCGAGAAGTACGGCAAGACCCCGGCCCAGGTGATCCTGCGCTGGCACGTGCAGATGGGCACCTCCATCATCCCCGGCTCCAAAAACCCCGCCCACATCGCCGACAACGCGAACATCTTCGACTTCTCCCTCACCGAAGACGAGATGGCCGAGATTGCCAAGCTCGACGGGACCATGACCTACTACACCGCCACTGAGGAAGCACTCGAAGGCTACCTGGCCATACGCCCCGATTTCGACGTGCAGGAGTAGCGCTCAGACGATAACGGACCAACCAAGCCGCCGCCGAGGACCAGTCGGCTGTCGAGGACGAGCCCGCTGCAGCGCCCGCTGCAGACGGCAACGTCCTCGTGGCCTACTACTCGGCACAGGGCCACACCGCTGTCGTAGCCCAGGCCATCGCCGACGAGCTCGGCGCCGATCTCTTTGAGGTGACGCCTAGAACCCGCGGGTTATAACCCCGTGCGCACCCCAGCGTTATAGAACCCTCACCAACGGAAACTTCCGCCGGCGCGGCGCCCCTCGTATGGTGGATACGTCAAGTTGCGAGAAAGGAAGGCACCATGGACTACATCACCTTGAACAACGGCGTCAGGATGCCGCAGCTCGGCTTCGGCGTGTACCAGATCCCGGACGCCACGGAATGCCAGCGCGCCGTGGAGGACGCGCTCTCGGTCGGCTACCGGCTGCTCGACACGGCCGCGAGCTACGGCAACGAGCAGGCGGTCGGGGCCGCCATTCGTGCGAGCGGCCTGCCGCGCGACGAGGTGTTCGTGACGACCAAGCTGTGGATGTCGGATGTGAGCTACGAGGGGGCCAAGCGCGGCTTCGACGCGTCGCCCAAGCAGCTGGGGCTCGACTACGTCGACCTCTACCTCATCCATCAGCCGTTCGGCGACGTCTTCGGCGCGTGGCGCGCCATGGAGGAGCTCTACGAGCAGGGCGTTATCCGCGCCATAGGCACAGCTAACTTCTACCCCGATCACCTCGCAAACCTCATCTCGTTCAACCGCATCGCCCCCGCCGTGAACCAAGTCGAGTGCAACGTGTTCTTCCAGCAGCGCGAGGCGCAGGAGTACATGGCCGGCAAGAAGGTGGCCATGGAGGGCTGGGCGCCCTTTGCGGAGGGCAGAAACGACCTCTTCTGCAACGAGGTCCTCGCTCGCATCGGCGAGGCGCACGGCAAGACGGTCGCCCAGGTCGTGTTGCGCTGGCTTCTGCAGCGCGGTGTGGTCTGTATCCCTAAGAGCACGCACCGCGATCGCATGGAGCAAAACTTCGACGTCTTCGACTTCGCGCTGGGCGACGACGAGATGGTCGCCATCGCCGCGCTCGACACCGGGCGCAGCGCGTTCTTCGACCACCACGACCCCGCCACCATCGAATGGCTGTCCGGGCTCGTGCGCAACGTGTAGACGAGCAGTCAGACCGCACTGATAACTTACTAGGAGGAATTGCCATGAACTCATTCACGTACGACTACCCGGTCAGGAACTACTTCGGCGAGGGGGCTATGGACCAGGCACTCGACGCCGAGATGGGTGCCATGGGCAGGACAGTGATGCTCGCCTACGGCGGAGGCTCGGTCAAACGAACCGGCGTCTACGGCCACGTGGTCGATAAGCTCACGAGCGCGGGCAAGCGCGTGGTGGACTTCGGCGGCATCATGCCCAACCCGACCTACGAGAAGTGCCAGGAAGGCGCCGCGCTCGCACGCGAGGAGCAGGTCGACTTCATTCTCGCCGTCGGCGGCGGGTCGGTCTTCGACTGCTGCAAGGTGGTCTCCGCGCAGGCGATGCTTGACGAGGACATCGAGACGTTCGAGCACGCCGACGGCAAGATGCCGAGCTCGTTCATCCCCATGGGCTGCATCGTGACGCTCTCCGGCACGGGCGCCGAGCAGAACAACGGCGCCGTCATCACCAACGAGGAGACGCACGTGAAGGGCGCCTATCTGGGGGCGATGCCCATGTGGGCGGCGCTCGACCCGGCGCTCACGCTCACCGTGCCGCACGCGCAGTTCATGAGCGGCGCGTTCGACACGCTCTCGCACTGCATGGAGAGCTATTTCGGAAGCCCGCGCGGACGCAACGTCACCGACGACATCAACCTCGCCATCCAGCGTAACGTCATCCGCAACATGCGCCTCATCGCGGACGACGACCAGAACCTCGATGCCAGAAACGAGCTCGTATACGACTCCGCCATGGCCGAGAACGGCGTGCTCAAGATCGGCAAGTCAACGGACTTCCAGGCGCACATGATCCAGCACCAGTACGGCGCGTACACCCACACCAACCACGGAATGGGCCTCGCGGTCATCCACCCTGCGCTCTACCGCCACCTGGCCCCCGAGGCGCCCGCGCAGTTCGCCCGTTGGGCGAGCGAGGTGTGGGGCGTCGACGCCAAGGGCAAAGACGACCTTACGGTGGCACTCGAGGGCATCGACCGCCTGCAGACGTTCATCGGCGAGATGGGGCTTCCCACGAGCTTCGCCGAGATGGGCTCCGACGCGTCCGACGAGACGCTGCACAAGGTTGCGGACACCTGCGTGCTCACCGGCGGCTGCGCCAAGAAACTGGAGCGCAGCGAGGTGTTCCAGATTCTGACCGAGTGCCTCTAGATCGGCAGCGGGTCCCGATCCGCCCGCGCCGAAGGAAACAGGAAGGCTCCTCGTTTTTCACGAGGAGCCTTCTGAGTTTTTACCCGATTGTGAAACCATGTGGCTTGCAGGTGCGGCGGTTGCGAAACGCCCCCATCGGTCGCCATCGGACCGTACGAAACCGTATGAAATACAAGAACAAGTGTTCTATTACTATTCCCGCTCAGTGACTAATCCAATCCGAGTGTTGTCGATGCGTGTCGCGTCGTACCGCCTAAGGGCCAATTCGTGCCCAATTTGGGCGAATCAGGCCCTTGATTCGCGATTTCGGGAATGACTCAATTGATTCGCGAAACCGCAGGTCGCTTCTTTAATCAATCCCGGGTTTCCACCGGGGTTCGTAGCGAGTGGCTTGAAAAGGAGTGATTCAAAGGGTCGGAGAGATGCGTCTTGGCCAAGAAATAAGGTTAGCCTTATCTTACTTCATGATTCGTGTGTTATAGTTAGATTGCTCTAACTGTTTGGGGGCGATAGCCATGCACGAACGCAAGGGCTTCTGGGACAAGAATGCCGGTCGGTACGAGCGTTTCATGCGAAAGGACCGGGCGGCGTATGAGAAGATGTATGAGCTGATCGGGCCGGTTGTGAAAGCAAAAACCGTACTGGAGGTTGCCACCGGCACGGGGCTTATCGCAAAGAACATTGTGAATGCGGCGGCGCACATCGAGGCTACGGACGCTTCTGCAAAGATGATCCTAGAAGCAAAGCGGGACAATCAATCCGCAAAGCTGCACTTTTCCGTACAAGATATGTTCCGCCTGCCCTATGCACAGAAGTCCTTCGAAGTGGTGATCGCGTCCAACGCGCTTCACATAGTGCCGCATCCGGAAAAGGCCCTGCAAGAAATCAGGCGGGTGCTGGAGGACGACGGCGTGCTCATTGCGCCAACCTTCACCCACGCGGGGAACTCGGTTTCCGGCAAGGCAAAAGCCTTTTTCATGAGTATGGCGGGATTCCCCCTCCACAGCAGGTGGACAAGCGAGGAATACCTGCGTTTCCTGCGTCAAAACGGCTGGACGGTGCAGAAAAGCGCGGTGCTGAAGGCCTCGTTCCCGCTGACCTATGCGGAATGCACGAAATCGGAGGGACCAGATGTCGTTCTTTGAAAACACCCGCAAGCCCGTGGGCCTCGGCGGAAAACTTATGGTTGTCATGATGAATCTGGGCCACAGCCCTGTGGCGCAGTGGGGACTTCAATTTCTACGACTTGCGCCAAATGCCAAGGTGCTGGATTGCGGCTGCGGCGGCGGGGCGAACATAAAACGGCTGCTGAAAAAATGCCCGCATGGCGTCGTCAAGGGCATCGACTATTCGCCCGTCAGCGTGGAGAAGGCTAGAAAGCTCAACCGAACTGCAATCCAGGAGGGGCGTTGCGCCGTTCTGCAAGGCAGTGTGGCGGATATGGCGTTTGAGAATAGCTACTTCGATGCTGTCACGGCCTTTGAGACCGTCTATTTTTGGCCTGATTTGCCCCGATGCTTCCGTGAGGTCTGGCGGACGCTGAAGCCAGGCGGGACAATTCTTATCTGCAACGAGAGCAATGGCGATACGGACATGGACGAGAGGTGGACGCAAATCATCGGCGGCATGACCATCTACAAGGACATCGAATTAAAGGCATGTCTGGAGCAGGCGGGTTTTCACGAGGTGCAGATACACAAAAAGAAAAGCTGGCTCTGC
>USDE01000157.1 GCA_900553345.1 uncultured Collinsella sp. | reverse complement strand
ACCGGCACCCGCTGCCGCACCTGCGGCCGGCGCATGGACCTGCAGCTGTGGCGCCACCAACACCGGCAAGTTCTGCTCCGAGTGCGGCAGCCCCGCACCCGCCCCGGCACCGGCCAAGTGGTTCTGCCCCAACTGCGGTAGCGAAAACGGCGGCAAGTTCTGCAGCAACTGCGGAACACCCAGGCCCTAGCCCCTTTATCTGGTAATTGGCGGGGGTTCCGCCACCCCCGCATTTGCTTCTATGGGTTTCGTTCGATAAAGGAGGACACCATGAAGACAACGTTCAAAAAGTCCGTACTCGCATTCCTGACATGCGTCCTGGCGCTCGCCTTTGCCCTGACGGGCTGCAGCGGCGGCGGCAAGGACCCCAAGGCCAACTTCGTCGGCAGCTGGCAGTACTCGGGTGGAACCTTGGACGGCGAAGAGCTCACCGATGAGTACATGGATATGCTCAAGGAGTGGGGCCTCAACTGTATCCTGATCCTCGACGAAGACGGCACGGGCGTCCTCGACATGTTCCTTGAGGTCGCCGACCTGAAATGGGAGGCCAAGGACGCCACCACCGTAACGATTACCGCCGAAGATGAGTCGCACGACCTGAAGCTCAAGGACGACAAGCTCGTCCTCGAGGTGGAAGGCGACAAGATTATCTTTACGAAGTCCGACAAGGATCTGTCCGGTACGGTGAAGAAGGATCGCGAGAACGCCGAGAAGGAAGAAGAGATCGATGAGGCCGTCGAAGACGACGACGTCCAGAGCATCGAAATCTCCCCCGCCGTCACCGTCGCCGATGACGACCTGTGCACCATCACCATCACCGAGAAGTTCAAGGACGACTGGGGCGACATCGGCTTTGTCGTCAACATCACCAACAAGAGCGACAAGGACCTGACCTTCTACGCTCCTTCCGGCAAGACCAACGTCAACGGCACCATGAAGGAACCCTGGTTCTCGGCTCACCTGATGCCCGGCACCAACGCCACCGAGGAATTCACGTTCTCGAACGGCACGCTCGATAGCCTTGACGACCTCGTCAATACGACCATCGGCATCGACGCCTACCTGACCGATTCCTACGAGGACGTCGCCTCCTACAGCGCAACCATCGCGTAACGGCACGTAACATCAGCCGCGGATTGGCGGACACATCCGCGCACATGTCAGGCGGGGAGATAATCCTGCGGCCCCGCCGCTTTATGCCGATGCGTAACGAGCGCTAGCGCTCCATGTTGGGAACGATGCTGCCCTCGGTCACCGCATGCACGGCAAGGCGCATGATGTTGTCGTAGCCGGTCTTGCTTAGGATCTCCGAGATGCGGCGCTTGATGGTGCCCTCGCTCATAAACAGCTCGGCCGCGATCTCGCGGCGGCTCTTGCCCTCGCAGGCAAGGCGCAAAATCGACAGCTCAACATCGTCGAGTGCCGCCGTGCCCGAAAAAATGCTCTCGGGCGGCTTGGGAAACGTGCAATAGCCCGCCAGCGTGGAGCGCATCACGGCGAACAGCTCGTCGATACCGACGTTCTTGTACACAAAGCTATCGACGCCCGCCTCGCGGGCCTGATCGACAAAGGTGATCTCGGGCATGCCGGTCATGATAATGATGCGACACTCGGGCAGCTGCTCCTTGATGCGCGCCGCCGCCACGATGCCGTTGGAATCATGTTCGGTGCATACGTCCATCAGTATCATGTCCGGGCGCTCCCTGAGCGCGACACCCAAGGCCTCGGAGGCATCGGCGATGGCGGAAACAACGGTCATATCGGGCTGGTCGCCAACGGAGCGCGCCAGGCTCTCGCGCAGGATGGCCTGGTCTTCGACAATTAACACGCGGATCATGAGCTTCTCCTTTGGACCGTGGCGCTGGAGGCGAGCGGAATGGATACCGTAAGCGTAAAGGGTGGGGCGGCATGGACCTCAAGGCTGCCGCCCAGATTCTGTGCGACATGCCTCATGCCAGGGATACCCGTTCCCTCGCGATACGATACGGGGGCCGGGGAGCCGTCGTTAGAGATGGTCATGCGCGCGATGTCGCATCCGTTCGACTCCTCCTGCCACAGGTGCACATGGACCTGGTGGGCCTGCGCGTGCTTGGTGGCGTTGGTCGAGGCCTCGCGGATAATCTGCAAAAAGGTCGCCGCGACACGCGCGTCCTCGGGCAGCGCGCCCTCAACATCGATCTGCACACTCACCAGGCCAAAAGCATGGACGATATCACCCAGCTGCTCTGCAGGCTCGCTGGCACCGCCACTGCGCAAATCGGCGGCAATTGAGCGTAGCAACGGGTCAATCTGCTCGAGCGACTCATCGTCCAGACGCCCCTCCTCCAAATAGCGATGAAGAATGGACAGGCGCTGCCCGATCACATCGTGAACGCGGGCGCGCATACGTAGGTAGGCCGCATTGTCGGCAACTTTTTTGACTTCTTCGATCTGGGCTTGGAGCTCTTGGCCCGCAAGCTCAAGCAGGTGGTTGGCTTGCGCCAAGCGGTCATGAGCATGCGCGTACTCTGTCACATCAAGACCGATAATGCGCTCAAAGAGGCGGCCCGAAACCATAACCTCGTCGTGCACAAATAGGCGAATCTCGGCGGGAGAAATCTCGATCACCGCGCGAGCCTCACCAAAACGGTCCAAGTTAATCCGCACACGGTTCCTACTGCTTTCGGGCATTTGCATGCTAAGTTTGCGCAGGTCGTTCCATGTGCTGCTCATGTCGCCCAGGTCGGTGGGCATATGGAGCTCTACGAGGTTTTTGCGCATGCAGCGGTTCATGAGCAGCGGACGGCCCCTCGGGTCCAGATACAGGATGCCCACGGGAATCACGTTGATGGTTTCAATCGTCGAGAACGCGGTGACATCCTCCTGGCGGTTACGGACGTCCATCAAGAGCGCCGCGATGGAACGGAACAGGAAGAACGCTCCCTCTGCGATAAGGACAACGGTCCACACCGAGCCCATGGCAAAAACCATCGGCAGTGTAACGGCGACAACAAGCAGCAGCTCGACCAGCATGACGGGGCGACGATAGTGCACCATAAGTACCACGCCATAGGCAAAGATCGCGGCATTGAGCCACAACGCTCCGCCCATTGCCCTGGCGCAAACGTCAAGCGGCGCCACCAAATACGAGCCAGACGACGCGAATAAGATGAGCGCCGAAATCATCAGGTGAAGCACAAGACTCGCCTCGTAGGCGCAAATCACCTTACGGTTATAGGACGAGCGGCGCGATGCGATGAGCGGAACGTGGATCGTCTGCAGACACGCAGCCAGGGCAAAAACAACATCGAGCGCAACGATTTGGGGAAGAATGAGCGAAATCTGCATCGTCACTCACCCGCCCTCGGCATCAAGACGATCATGCGCAGCTGGCCGGGCTCGCCCTCAAGACGGTATGCCACGTTGCGCCCTTGCAGAGCGCTTTCGAGCTCTTGCGCAGCGGGCGCCTGCGAAAGATCTTCATCATCGTTGGAAAAAAGCGTGGCGCGCAGCTCGACACTGCATCGGTCATGGTCGCCCAAGTGATACATAAGCGCCGGATGGTCGGTGGTGTAGGCAAAAAACGCAAAGTCATACACGCAGTCGTACAGGGCGCTTACCGTGCTGGCGTGCATCGGGCGCCGTATGGCGATAATCGAGGCGCAATCGATATCGATGGTGCGCAGGTCGCTTGCGAGCTCGTTGGCAATGAGCTGAATGCGGTCGCGATCAAAACCGCTCTCCCCGTGCTGTGCCAACGTGAGCGACCCCTTGCGCTTGCAATAGGCGACGAGCATCTTGGCGCGCTGCAGCATGCGGTAACGCTCGTGCGAAGACGCTTCGTCGGTCAACGGCGGCAGTGAGCTCAGCAGGTCGTACATCCCTTCGAGCGCGCGGGCAAGCGCCTGGTCCACGTCTTGGACCAGCAAGGTCTCGGCCTCTTGATCTGCCAAATGCGTCTTAAGGTCGTAGTCGGCGGCGAGCAGCTCGTTTTGACGCTGCAGCTCCATGCGACGATGTGCCAGTTCACGGTTAAGCTCGTTGAGCTCCGACACGTCTTGGGCAAGCAGGGCTGATCCGCCCAGCAGCGGAAAGGCACGGTACATTACATCGGGATCGGACGCCACGGCAAAGGCATGGGCGTGGCCGTGCTCCTGGACCCGCAACTCCTCGCGCACGCCTACCGGCATTGGCTTTGACGCCGGCGTGGCATAGACCTCCTGCAGGTCGCGCGTTAGAACTTTGAGGTCAAGCGGCAAGGTGTCGAAGATGCCGGCGATGTCGTGATACGACGGAATGACACCGCAATCGAGACAGATTTCCATCGCCACCACGCACAGGACGCAATAGACGAGCGAAAAGTTGAGCCTCCATGCCCAGGGCACGCGCAGAGCATAC
>USDE01000156.1 GCA_900553345.1 uncultured Collinsella sp. | reverse complement strand
GGCGCCGATTGCGACCCTATTGCTCGGCAAACGGTCGGGACTGGATGCGGGCGTGGCGTTACTGGAATGCCAAGGGTCCAAAACATGTACGTCAGCCTCCAAAAACGACATTTTCCGACATCTTTGGAGGCTGACGTACATGTTTGGATTGAGCTCACAGCATGAGTGAGTTGATTTACTCACATCCGGTATATTTCCCCACTTCAACGGACATAAGAGTTGGATACCGGCTCAGAGCGAGAGGCCCTCAATGGATACCCCTGTTCTCATTTCGCATAAAACCGCATGGCTTGTCCATCATGCACCCCAGAATTTGGTTCAGTCTCTTGCGCGGCACGACTACCAGATAGGCGCACAAGGCATCTCCACCCAGCAACGTGTTGCGCGCATACGACAGGCCCTTACCGACTGCGGCATTCCGTCCGATATGCTTAAGACTATCGATATCGCGGTTGTATTCGAATTTGAGCGAATTCGTACCAAAGGCGTCGTTTGCCACATTCTTGGACAAAATCTTCCCTACGAGCATATTAACGAGTTGACGCCCGGAATCTTCATCACCGACGAAGCCTTCGCCTTCGTGCTCGCTGCCGAGTGGATGGATAGGATCGAATATCTCGAATATGGCTATGAAGTTTGCGGCGATTATCGCATGAGGCTCAATCCCGCCGACCCTTATACCGAGCAACCAGCCACCACCTCCAAGGATGAAATAACCGAACTGCTCGATCGGCACCCCGGCAAACCCGGTGCCACACGTGCACGGCTCGCGCTCAGGCACATCTACGATCGCTCGGCCTCGCCTATGGAGACCGCTTCGGCAATCGCCCTCTCGCTCCCAACAAGCGAAGGCGGCGTTGGTATCCGAGGTATCGAACTCAACAAACCGCTCGAGATCCCTCAACGTCTCTGGCATTGCACAAAAGCCCGAACACTCAAAATCGATGCCCTCATTACCTATAAGCGCGGGGAGCTCGGTATCGAATATAAGGGAGGTTTTCACGATGAGTTCGAGCGCAAGGGGGCAGATGCGGAACGAGAGGCCGTTCTCTCCCAAATGGGATATCGAATCGTTACGCTCACTTCGGCTCAGTTCGGCAGCCAGCTCGCCTTTCACCGCGCCATGAACAACATTCGCGAAGCACTCGGCATGCCTCGATGCACCGATACCGAGTACCAACGAAAGCAAAATGAACTGCGCAAGGCACTTATCCGCAACTGGAAGAGCATACGAGACGAGGAGGCACCTTCCGAATAGCGCCGCTCCCGTGAGCTCAATCCAAACGTGTACGTCAGCCTCCAAAGATGTCGAAAATTGTCGGTTTTGGAGGGTGACGTACATGTTTTTGGTGAGGGGCGGGTTCGAATCCCTCCTCCTGCGCGTAATTGAAATGTGCCCAAAAAGAAAAAAGCCCCATTGCTGGGGCTCATACCATCTAATGGCGGAGGAGGAGGGATTCGAACCCTCGTGACCTTATACAGGCCAAACGGTTTTCGAGACCGCCGCATTCAACCACTCTGCCACCCCTCCGCGTGGGGTAAAAACAAAGCAGGCTCAAAGGCCTGCTTTGGAATTAACTGGCGGAGAGTCAGGGATTTGAACCCTGGAGACGCTTTTGACGCCTACACGATTTCCAATCGTGCTCCTTCGGCCACTCGGACAACTCTCCGTTAAATGCGAAAGTTAGTATACACGAGGAATCGCAAGGTGCAAGCCGAAAACTTAGCATTTTTTAAAACGCTTGGCCGCACTTGGCGTTGCAGTGGGGTTTGAGGTGCCAAAAAACGGCTTCCGACCAGCGTGGTTGATCAACTCAATTGTTCAAAAAGGGTATTCATAAGCGACTTGGCAATGAATTTAAAAATCTTTGATTGGTGCTGTGGGCCACTGGTATGCATTTTGCGACCACAGCCTTGTGCCCGTTGACCTGCGGCTTGGCTCAGCTTGTCCCCGCGGCACCGTATCTTGTCCACAAATCCGTCAAGCATTTGGTCGGCATTTGGTTGGAATGCGCATGAAACACCGTGCGAGTATGGGCATATGTGGAGGTCATGAGGTTGTAGCTGCATATTCTTGCAGCCTAGGAGGTTGAAAGATATTATTACCAAGTCTTTTCCTGCTTCAGGCGCACCTTCACGACCTGAAGCCACATTTGCCCAGAGGAGGTGACAATATGAAGGCTTATGAACTGCTGTTCTTTGTTGACCCGTCGCTCGACCCCGAGACTCGTCTCGCTGTTATGAAGCGTATCGATACCACGATCGCTGAGGGCGCTGGCAAGGTCGACTCCGTTGACGAGTGGGGCAAGCGCAAGCTCGCCTACGAGATCAACGACCTCACCGATGGTGACTACACCCTCATCAACTTCCACGCAGATCCTACCCAGATCGCCGAGCTTGATCGCGTCCTGCGCATCACCGACGCTGTGGTCCGCCACATGATCGTCCGTCGCGACGACCAGGAGTAAGACTGTCGTTTTGGACTGGGCTTGTGCCCCAAGAGGAAGTAGTGAGTTATGAGCATCAATCGAGTGAACATCACCGGTAACCTCACCCGCGATCCCGAGCTGCGCGCCACCGCCGGCGGAACCCAGGTTCTGTCCTTTGGCGTCGCCGTGAACGATCGTCGCCGCAACGCGCAGACTGGCGAGTGGGAGGACTATCCCAACTTTGTCGACTGCACCATGTTCGGCACCCGCGCCGAGGCCGTGAGCCGTTTCCTGGCAAAGGGAAACAAGGTCGCGATCGAGGGCAAGCTGCGCTACAGCTCTTGGGAGCGCGACGGCCAGCGCCGGAGCAAGCTTGAGGTCATCGTCGATGAGATCGAGTTTATGAGCTCCCGTGGTGGCCAGGGTGGCTACGATCAGGGCGGTTACGCCCCCGCAGCCCCCGCGCCCGCAGCACGTCCTGCCGCACCGGTGGCTACGCCGCCCGCGGTCGACGTCTACGATGAGGACATCCCGTTCTAAGGGTTGTTCACCTATTTTTGAGTGAGAGGCGGCTTCGGTTCGCCGAAGTTGCCAAATGAAAGGTATTTTGACATGGCTAATGATTTTTCTGCACGTCAGCCGCGTCGTAAGTACTGCCAGTTCTGCAAGGAGAACACTGAGTTCATCGACTATAAGGACACTCAGCTTCTCCGTAAGTACATGACCGACCGTGGCAAGATTAAGCCCCGTCGCGTCACTGGCGCTTGCACGCAGCATCAGCATGACATCGCCAACGCCATCAAGCGCGCCCGCGAGATGGCTCTCCTGCCGTACACCGTCCCCGTGGTTTCCTCTCGTGGCAACCGCGACCGCGGCTAAGAAGGGAGACGCATCATGAAGGTTATTCTTCTCGATGAGATCAAGGGCAAGGGCGGCGAGGGTGACGTCGTAGAGGTCGCTCAGGGTTACGCTGAGAACTTCCTGTTCCCCAAGAAGCTCGCTGTTGCCGCCACCAAGGGCAACCTCAAGCAGCTTGACGAGCGTCGCAACAACATCGCCAAGCGCGAGGCCGTCCGTCTGGCTACCGCCAACGAGACCAAGGCTGCCTTCGAGGGCAAGACGGTCACCGTTGACGTCAAGGTCGGCGACGAGGGCATCCTCTTTGGCTCCGTTACCGCCGCTATGATCGCTGACGCCATCAAGGCTCAGCTCGGTATGGACATCGACCGCAAGCGCGTCGAGCTCGGTAAGCCCATCAAGGTTGCCGGTGCCCACACCGTTGCCATCTCGCTGTACCGCGAGATCAAGGCCGAGGTTGTCGTTCTCGTCGGCGTTACCGCCGAGGAGCTCGCTGCCGAGGCTGAGGTCGAGGAGGCCGCTGAGGTCGCCGAGGCCGAGACCGCCGAGGTCGAGACTGAGGCTGCTGCCGAGTAGCATTTGCTGCAACGCAACAATCTTGTTCTAAGAAGGGCGCTCTGGGAAACCAGGGCGCCCTTTTGTTTTTTGCGCTGAGTGAGTGTCATGGTGAACGTTGCGTCGAAGTCCTATATACAGGACCGTTCATCCGTTTGGTTCGGTGATGATTGGCGGCGCGCGGCGCGTTTTGGGACCATGGCTGATACTATGGATGCTCGCAAGCGATATGAATGAGGATGCTCATGGCATATGACGATAGGGAGACCGGGCTGACGGTTGAGGACCGCGGCTCAAAGTTGGGTCTTCCCCAAAACCAAGATGCAGAGGCCAATGTACTGGCCGCTATGCTGCTATCGCCCGAGGTGGTCGAAGAGGCCCAGGTCGAGCTGCAGCCCGATGACTTCTACCGGCCCATTCATAAGACCATCTATACCGCGATGGTCGATATGTACAACAGCCGCATCCCCATCGACTCCATCTCGCTGATCGATTACCTGCGAAGCATCAACAAGCTCGATGCCGTGGGCGGCGAAGCGTACATTTTGGAGTTGATGGGCCAGACCCT
>USDE01000155.1 GCA_900553345.1 uncultured Collinsella sp. | reverse complement strand
ACGCCCGCCAACGATGTTTGGGTTGTCGAGGGCGATCGGTACGGCGAGGTGCTGATTCCCGTGATCGAGCAGGTTGTGCTCGATCTTCCCGATCAGGGGACAATTTCCGTTCACGTTATGGACGGTTTGATCGATATGGACAAGTAGGGAGGACAACATGCTGATCGAGACCCTTTCGGTCTTTCCCGAGATGTTTGAGCCCGTCATGTCCACGTCGATCTTGGGCCGCGCCCGTAAGGCCGGCCTTTTTGATTTTAAGGCCTATAACCTGCGTGACTGGACGCACGACCGTCATCGTACCGTCGATGACGAGCCGTACGGCGGCGGGCAGGGCATGCTCATGAAGGTCGAGCCCATCGCCGAGGCCATCGAGGCTATTAGCTCCGAGGGTCCCAAGCCCGCGGTTGTGTTCTTTACGCCCTGTGGCGAGCCCTTTACGCAGCATGTTGCCGAGCGCCTGCTCAAAAGCGAGCGCCTGCTGTTTGTATGCAGCCGCTACGAGGGCGTCGACGAGCGCGCGTATGCGTATGCCGACGAGCGTCTGTCGATCGGCGACTACGTGCTCACGGGCGGCGAGCTTCCCGCCATGGTCGTTGCCGACGCCGTCGTGCGTCTGATTCCCGGCGCCCTTGGTGACGAGATGAGCAACGTCGATGAGTCGTTCTCGACTGCCGAGGACGGTGGCCTGCTCGAGTACGCGCAGTACACCCGTCCCGCCGAGTTCAACGGCGAGGGCGTGCCGCCGGTGCTCGTGAGCGGTGACCATGCCAAGGTTGATGCCTGGCGCCGTAAGAATGCCATCGAGCGCACCTGCCGCTGGCGTCCCGACCTGATCGAGACGGCGCGGCTTACGCCCGAGGAGCGCGCATACGCGCAAGAGATTCTGGACGCGTCGTATTCGCAGAGCGAGGAGTGAGAATGGTTCCTTCGCAGCATTCCGTGCTAAAGGGTGCGTTTGAGTGGATCGCGGTCGTCGCGATCGCACTGGTCGCTACCTTCTTGATTCGCTCGTTTGTGGTCGAACCCTTTGTGGTTCCCACCGGCTCCATGGAGTCCACGATTGAGATTGGCGACCAGATCCTGGCGCAAAAGGTGAGCCTTGAGCTCGGCCAGCCCGTCAGCCAAGGCGATATTGTGGTGTTCCACAACCCCGATGGCACCTCCGAGCATGATGTTCTCGTCAAGCGTGTTATTGCCACGGCCGGCCAGACGGTCGACCTTCGGGACGGCAAGGTGGTCATTGACGGCCAAGCGCTCGACGAGGGCTATACGACCGGCATGAGCTGGCCGCTTTCGGTCCAAGCTCCCGGCGCCCAGGTAAGCTATCCCTACACCGTTCCCGACGGGTGCGTGTGGGTGATGGGCGACAACCGCGAAAACTCTGCCGACTCGCGCTACTTTGGCCCCGTCGATCGCTCTGATTTGATCGCCGTGGCGCTTGTGCGCTACTGGCCGCTCAACCGCATCGGCGCTATCGACTAAAAACCGCTATAGTACAGTACCTAACCGTGTAATCGTTTCGACGAGGGGATATTAGAGGCATGAACGCTTCATCGCTTTCCTTCCAAGACATCATCCTGCGCCTCCAGCAGTACTGGGGCGAGCAGGGCTGCGTCATTATGCAGCCCTATGACTCCGAGGTCGGTGCCGGTACCTTCCACACCGCGACCACGCTGCGCTCGCTCGGTCCCGCCGAGTGGCGCACCTGCTACGCTCAGCCTTGCCGCCGTCCTGCCGACGGCCGCTACGGCGAGAACCCCAACCGCATGCAGCACTACTATCAGTTCCAGGTGCTCATCAAGCCGTCGCCGGTCAACGCCCAGGAGCTTTACCTGGGGTCTCTTGCCGCTATCGGTCTGGACCCCAACGACCATGACGTTCGTTTTGTCGAGGACGACTGGGAGAGCCCGACTCTGGGCGCCTGGGGCCTTGGCTGGGAGGTCTGGCTCAACGGCATGGAGGTCACGCAGTTCACGTACTTCCAGCAGGTAGGCGGCATCGAGGTCGATCCCGTGCCCGTCGAGATCACCTATGGTCTGGAGCGCATCGCCATGTACGCCCAGGGCGTCAACTCCGTCTACGACCTGGTGTGGAGCTATCTGCCCGACGGCACGCCCATGACCTATGGCGACGTTTTCCTGGAGAACGAGCGCGAGTTTAGCGCCTACAACTTTGAGGTCGCCAACGTCGAGATGATGCGTCAGAAGTTTGACGACTACGAGGCCGAGTGCCACTCCTGCCTTGAGCGCAAGCTGCCGCTGCCCGCTTACGACTGCGTCATGAAGTGCAGCCATGCTTTCAACCTGCTCGATGCCCGCGGCGCACTGTCTGCGGTCGAGCGTGCCAACTACATCCTGCGCGTCCGCGCCGTCGCCAAGGCGTGCTGCGAGGCCTATATGGCCGAGGTCGCCGGAGTCAACGAGAATGCCGACCAGGAAGGCGAGGTGGCGTAAGCCATGGCAGACGCTAAGGATTTCCTGTTTGAGATTGGTACGGAGGAAATGCCCTCCGCACCGCTGAACAATGCCGTCAAGCAGCTTGGCACCATGATCGCCAAGGGCCTCGACGAGGCCGGTCTGGCCCATGGCGAGGTCCGCGTGATCTCGAGCCCGCGTCGTCTGGCTGCGCTCGTGGCCAACGTCGCCACCGCGACCGATGAGGTCCATGAGGTCAAGCGCGGTCCCGCGGCAAACATTGCCTTTGATGCCGACGGCAACGCCACCAAGGCCGCCCAGGGCTTTGCCCGCAAGTGCGGTGTGGCTGCCGAGGATCTGGTTCGACGCGAGGACACCGACGGTCGCGAGTATGTGTTCGCCGAGAAGAACATTCCCTCCGCACCGGCTACCCCGATCCTGACGGCCCTGTGCGAGAAGACCATCGCCGGCCTGCAGTGGCCCAACTACCGCAGCCAGCGCTGGGGCCACGAGCACGCTACGTTTGTTCGTCCGGTCCGTTGGATCTGCTGCCTTTTGGGCGAGGACGTCGTGCCCGTGTCGTTTGCCGACGTGACGAGTGGCAACACCACGCGTGGCCATCGCGTGCTTGGCCCCGGTGACCATGTGGTCGCCAGCCCCGCTGTTTATGAGCAGGTGCTTGAGGACGCCGGCGTGCTTTCTGCCGAGCGTCGTCGTGAGGCCATCCTTGCCGGCATCGCCGAGGTCGAGGCTGCTCGCCCCGGCTGCCATGTTGACACGCCCAAGAAGGTCTTTGAGGAGGTTATCAACCTCTGCGAGTGGCCGACGGTGCTTGTCGGTACCTTCGATGAGGAGTTCCTCAAGGTCCCGCACGAGATCATCTGCGAGTCTATGCTCACCAACCAGCGCTACTTCCCGATCTATGATGGCGAGGGCAAGCTTACGCGTGAGTTCGTCGTCGTTTCCAACAGCAAGCCCGAGAATGCCGAGCGCGTGATCGACGGCAACGAGCGCGTCGTGCGCGCCCGTCTGGACGACGCCAAGTTCTTCTACGAGGAGGACCTGAAGATCTCCCTCGACGAGTTCCGCGAGCGTCTGGCCAAGGTCGCCTTCCAGGAGAAGCTCGGTAGCGTGCTCGCAAAGTCCGAGCGCATTGAGCAACTCGCGCTTGCCATCGCCCGTGAGGCCCATCTGGGCGCCCACCTTGCCGCCGATGCCGCTCGCGCCGCTCACCTGTGCAAGGCCGACTTGGTATCCAACGCCGTCGTCGAGTTCACGAGCCAGCAGGGCGTGATGGGTGGTTATTACGCCTCCGCGATGGGGGAGAACGACGAGGTCGCCCATGCCATTCGCGATCACTATCGCCCCCGCTTTGCCGGCGATGAGCTGCCCGAGGGCACCGCTGGCTGCATCGTGGCCTGTGCCGACAAGCTCGATACCATCGCCGGTATCTTTGCCATCGGCGAGCCCCCGACCGGCTCCTCCGACCCGTACGCGCTGCGTCGCGCCGCCATCGGCATCATCAACATCCTGCGCGATCGCCTGCCGATCGACCCCACGACGCTCATCGACTTTGCCCTTGAGCTCTATAGCGAGCAGGGCATCGAGTTCGACGCCGCCGAGGTCGCCCAGCAGGTCCGTGACTTCTTCCACGGCCGCCTGGTGAGCATGGCCCGCGACGAGAAGATTCCGGCCGATACCGTTGCCGCCGTCTCCGCGGTGCACATCATCGCGCCGTCGGTCTTCTTCGCCCGCTGCGCCGCCCTCGACGAGGCTCGCAAGAACGATGCCGAGACCTTTGACAACCTGGCTACCGCCTATGCCCGCGCCGCGCATATCTCCAAGCCCGAGCTGGGCGCGGAGTACGACCGCAGTCTGATGGGCGAGGCCGAGCTCGCGCTCGCCGACGCCTCAGAGGCTGCTCAGACCGCCGTCGATGCCGCTCTTGCTGGCGAGGATTACCCGGCCGCATTTGCTGCCCTTGCCGCCCTGCGTGCCCCCATCGACCGCTTCTTCG
>USDE01000154.1 GCA_900553345.1 uncultured Collinsella sp. | reverse complement strand
CCGGGGCCGTCGCGGTAGCCGTTGCCGCCATGACAACGGGGTCGCCCAGGGCTTTGAGAATATCGGGCATGTCGAGGTAGGCGCTCCGGTCGCCGCCTTTGGCAAGACCGGCATGGTGTGCCTCATCGATAACGACAAAGCCAATACGTCCAGAACGTGCAAAGCGATCGCGATGGATAGACAGGAACTCCGGCGTCGTGAGAACGATGCCGGTGCGGCCCGAAGCCAGGCCGGCAAACACGTCATCGCGCGCTGCCTCCACGGTCTCGCCGGTCAACACGCCCACGCCAATGCCGAGCGCAGCCATCGTCGACGAGAGGTGATAAGCCTGGTCGGCAACGAGCGCGCGCAGCGGATAGACAAAGATGCTCGCCCGCCCACGAAGGACCGCCTCGCGCGCGGCGTGCACATGGAAGATGAGCGACTTGCCGCGCCCCGTCCCCATAACGGCCAAGACGCTCTGGTGGTCGGCGAGCGCGTCGAGTGCCTCGACCTGCGCGCGATGCGGCTGGTTCGAGCCGATAAAGCTATGGATAAGCGAGCGCGTGAGCTCGGTATAAGAAAGCTGGGCGAGCGTCTCACGTTTACGCGACTCCAGGCGCAGGCCAGAATCCGCTGGTTGCACGCCGCGGCGAAGCTCACATGCCGGATCGTCGATATTGGGCGCCGCGGTATCGCGCACCAAGACATCTTTAATCATGAGCTTGGGCTTCACACGTCCCTGCCAATGTTCGGCCACGGCCTCGAACACCAAGTCGACGGCACTGTCGCAATTGATGAGTTTATCGATCTGCGGCACGCGGAACATGATGGCCGGCACGCTCGCGGCGCCATCGGTCGCCACAAAGCGCATGTGCTCGCCGGTTTTGCCCACCACGGCGCGATTGCACATCGTCACGCCCTCGGCGGCCAGAAGCGGCACCTTATTGCCCTGGCCAAACGGCTCAAGACGGGAAATCTGCTCGATGGTCTCGATATTCAGCTCGGAGAGGTCAACGGTGGCGGCAACCTCGTCAGTGTCCTCAAAGTCATCGGCAGGAAGCTCCGATAGCACGGCCGAAAGGCGACGGCGGAACTCATCGAGCTTGGATGCCTCGATGGTCACGCCCACCGCACCGGCATGCCCGCCGCGACGAATCAGCAGGTCGGAGCAGCGTTCTACGGCGTCGAACAGGTTGACTTTGCCCACCGAGCGACCCGAACCGCGAGCGATACCGTCCTCGATCGAGAACAGCAGCGCCGGCACGTGATAACGGTTGGTCAGGCGGCTCGCCACGATGCCCTTGACGCCCTCGTGCCAACCTTCGCCGCCCACGACAATCGCGCGCCCGCCGTCATAAGTCTCCTCGACCTTCGCCATGGCATCGCGCGTAAGCTCGGCCTCGATCTCGCGGCGTTGGCGATTGATTTCCTCGAGCTCGGCGGCAAGCGCGCTCGCTTCGATGGGGTCGCGGGCAAGCAGCAGGTCGAGCGCCAGCTTGGGATCAGCCATGCGGCCGGCAGCATTCAGACGAGGGATGAGCGAAAACGACAGGCCGTCGGCCGTAATGGTAGAAAGGTCGGCCTTGGCAAGTGCGGCAAGCGCGATATAACCGGGGCGGGCCGTCACGCGCATCTGCTGGATGCCCTCGGCGACCAGTGCGCGATTCTCGGGCGTGAGCGGCATCATGTCGGACACGGTGCCCAGCGCCGCGACCTCTATCAGCGAACGCCAATACGACGGCTTGCCCAAACGCTCGCCCAGGACCTGTACCAGCTTAAGCGCCACACCGGCACCGGCAAGCTCGCGCGAGGGGCCCTCGTCCTCGAGCTTGGGGTCGGTCAGGGGCACGCCCTGCGGCACCTGGTCGGACGGCTCGTGATGGTCCGTGACCACCAAATCAATCCCCAGGCTCTCCAGGTAGGAGACCTCTTCCTTGGCAGCAATACCGTTATCGACGGTCACAATCAGGTTGGGTTGAGCAAGCTCGTTGACGCGGTCGAGCGCCGCACGCGACAGGCCGTAGCCCTCGTCAAAGCGGTGCGGAATAAACGGCGTGACGTTGGCGCCAAACGAACGTAGCGCCTCGGTCAACAGACAAGTCGACGTAATGCCGTCGACGTCAAAATCGCCAAAGACGGCGATACGCTCGTGGTTGCGAATAGCACGCTCAACGCGGTCGGCGACGACCGCCATGCCCGGAATAACAAGCGGGTCCGCCCAGTCGCGATCGAGCGAAGGCGTCAAAAACAGCTGGCCTTCCTCGATGGATGTAATGCCGTGCGCAACCATAATGCGCGCCACCAGCCCGGGTATGCCCAGACCAGCCGAAAGCTCCTTTTCGAGCTCGGGATTTTGCTGAGCGACCGCCCAGCGATGCGTCGTCTTAAGCGATGACATAGGCGCCCACCCCCGATAGGGGCAGGTCGCCGCGATACCTCTCACGGTTCATAGCGATGAGTCCTCTGTGTATGCCCGCTTCGGCAGGCAGATCTGTTGAACGGATTTATTATACCGTGCGGCACGGACGCAGAGCCTCGCGGCACGCCCTGGTTTCGGTAAACGAGGCCGGTAATAGCCTCGAAATAATCGAGCGTTTCTGACGCACGGACGCATGCGAGCGTCTAGCATATCCATTCAAACGAGTTCGCGGATAAAGGGAGTCACGGGGCATATGAAGCAATGGGTTGGACTGGGAAAGTTCCTCGCGGGGCATATGCAGGTCATCGTTCCGATTTGCGTAACGCTCGGCGTGCTCTTTCCCCAGCAGATCGGAGTACTTAAGCCCATCGTTCCCGCCCTCTTCGCCTTTATGACGTTCCAAGGTGCGCTCAGCAACACCTTCCACCAGGTCGCTGAGGTGTTCCGCCGTCCCCTGCACCTGATTTTGGCGCTGCTCGTCTCGGCGGTGCTTATTCCCATAGCAGCCTATGCCATGGGATCGCTGTTCTTTGGCTCCAATCCCAACCTTGTCTGCGGCATCGTGCTCGAGTACAGCGTACCCGTGGCGGTCACTGCCTTTATGTGGATTAGCATGTTCGGCGGCAACGGCCCGCTCGCGCTCACCATCATCCTGACGTCCTCGGTTATCTCGCCTGTGACGATTCCGCTCGCGCTGAAGCTCTTGCTGGGTGCCACCGTCTCGATCGATGTGCCGAGCATGATGCAGGACATGGCCTTTATGATCGCCATCCCCGCCGTGCTCGGCATCGTGATCAACGAGCTCACACGTGGATGGGGACACGAGAAGCTCTCCCCCGCGCTCTCGCCCGCCTGCAAGTTCATGATGATGGGCATTATCGCCTCCAACTCCACCGCCATGAGCGAGTACGTCCTGCACATGAACGCGATGCGTCTGGAAGTCGCCCTCTTTATTTTGACCTTCGCCATCAGCGGCTTTGTCGTCGGTTTTCTGGTCGCCCGTGCGCTGCATCTGCCATATAGCGAGACGACTACCATGTGCTTTACCTGCGGCATGCGTAACATCTCTTCGGGCGCCGTCATCGCCACACAGTACTTTCCAGGCGAAGTCGTGTTTCCCGTCATGTGCGGAACGCTGTTTCAGCAGATACTCGCCTCGTTTATCGGGCATCTCTTTGAGCGTCTGACCGGCGAGGAGCGCGCCGCCCAGCGCAAGCGTGTCGAGGCCGGCCGCGACGCCATGGCGCGCTAGACTGTCCGCATTACACGGGTGTTAATCTTGCTATACGAGCGTTTCCAGATGCGCACGCAAGCGCTCAGCATCGATATCGAGCGTTGTCTCGGCATTGACCTGGGCCAAACGATAGCCGACAAAGTAGGGCGAAACCACCCAACGCGGCAGCGCCTTGGCAATGGTCCGACCGCCCAGGTGATAGAAGAACAAGTTGTACGACTCTGCGCGACCACCGTGGTGCTCGTTCAGGATATAGCGCAGAGCCACCTGGATCGCATCGGCGAAGAGATCTGCCTCGGCTTGGTCTCTTGTGTCATCGCTGGCGGCGATTCCCTGCGGGGCTGAAACGTTGACCTCAAAGAACCCCATGATCGGTTCGGTTGAGATGTTGGCCGCGATTCTCCCCTGTTGCCAGACATTGATGCCTTCGAAATTGGCGGAAGTCAACGAAGCATAGCCGTCTTCCTGCTCCAAACCCACAATCTGCATGTGCGGATGAACGAGACTACCGCCCGAGAGAGGACCCTTGTTCTTGTACATGAGCACGCTTCGATACTGCCGTGAATCGATCATCTGCTGCCAGCAATCCAGGGCAAACCTCATCACATGGTGGAGTTCATCTGGCTCATAGGTCACCAGGTCGGCATCGTGATCGGCTGACTCGATCAGCACGGTTTGACGGGTGGCGCGCAGGGTTTTGAACTTATTCTCGAGCCAGATGCAGTCGCCGTCGCGCCGGATGATATTGGCGAGTCCCTCGGTATCGCAAAAGGGGCACGCGGTGCCAGGGCGCCGG
>USDE01000153.1 GCA_900553345.1 uncultured Collinsella sp. | reverse complement strand
GAGGAGCGCCGCGTACTTTGGTACGCAAGCGACGATTGAACGTCAGATTGCCGCTCTGGGGCATTTGCAGCGTCGAGCAGTTACGCGGTTTGGAAAACCGCGTAACAATCTAGTCGCGCGTCAGCTTGCGGTGAATACGATGCGGCTGGGCTGCGTCCTCGCCCAGGCGCTCGATTCGGTTGGCCTGATAGGCCTCGAAGTTGCCCTCGAACCAATACCAGTTGCCCGGATTCTCATCGGTGCCCTCCCACGCCAGAATGTGCGTGGCGACGCGGTCCAGGAACATACGGTCGTGGCTAATGACCACCGAGCAGCCCGGGAACTCGAGCAGCGCCGCTTCGAGCGAGGACAGCGTCTCGACGTCGAGGTCGTTCGTGGGCTCGTCGAGGAGCAGCAGGTTACCGCCCTGCTTGAGCGTGAGCGCCAGGTTCAGACGGTTGCGCTCGCCGCCGGAGAGCACGCCAGCGCGCTTCTGCTGGTCCTGGCCCTTAAAGCCAAAGCTCGCCACATAAGCGCGGCTCGGAACCTCGGTCTCGCCGACCATCATGTGGTCCAGGCCGTCCGAGACGACCTCCCATAGGTTCTTGTCGGGGTCGATGCCGGAACGGTTCTGGTCGACGTAAGAGATCTTGACGGTCTCGCCCACCTCGAGCTCGCCCGAAGTCAGCGGCTCCAGACCCACAATCGTCTTGAACAGTGTGGTCTTGCCCACGCCGTTGGGACCGATCACGCCCACGATGCCGTTGCGCGGCAGGGTGAACGAAAGGTCATCGATGAGCACGCGGCCATCGAACTCCTTGTGCAGATGATGGGCCTCGAGCACCTTGTTGCCCAGACGCGGGCCCACAGGGATGCGGATGTCGGTCCAGTCGAGCTTCTGGCTTGCGCGGGCCTCGGCCTCCATCTCCTCGTAGCGAGCCAGACGGGCCTTGTTCTTGGCCTGGCGAGCCTTGGGCGAGCTGCGTACCCACTCGAGCTCGGCTTCCATGCGCTTGGCGAGCTTGGCATCACGGTTTCCCTGAGCCTCGATACGGGCGGCCTTAGTCTCCAGATACGTGGAATAGTTGCCCTTGTAGGGATAAAGGTGACCGCGGTCGACCTCGCAAATCCACTCGGCAACGTTATCCAGGAAGTAGCGGTCGTGCGTGACGGCCAGAACGGCGCCCTGGTAGTTATGCAGGAAGTGCTCGAGCCACAGGATCGACTCGGCGTCCAGGTGGTTCGTGGGCTCGTCGAGCAGCAGCAGGTCAGGAGCCTCGAGCAGCAGCTTGCACAGGGCCACGCGACGGCGCTCGCCGCCAGAGAGCACGTTGACCGGCATGTCGGAATCGGGCAGCTGCAGAGCGTCCATGGCCTGGCCGAGCTTGGAATCGATATCCCAGCCATCGGCGGCGTCGATCTCGTCCTGGAGCTTGCCCATCTCGGCCATGAGGGCGTCCATGTCGCAATCCGGGTCGCACATCTCCTCGCCGATCTTATTGAAGCGATCGACCTTGGCGATCATGTCGCCAAACGCCATGCGCACGTTCTCGATGACGGTCTTGTCGTCGTCGAGCGGCGGCTCCTGCTGCAGGATGCCCACGGTGTAGCCGGGGGTAAGCCTGGCATCGCCGTTGGAGACCTCCTCGATGCCGGCCATGATCTTGAGCAGGGTCGACTTGCCCATACCGTTGGGGCCCACGACGCCGATCTTGGCACCGGGGTAGAAGCTCAGGGTCACGTCGTCAAGGATTACCTTGTCGCCATGGGCCTTGCGAGCCTGATACATCTGGTAGATAAACTCCGCCATTTGCCTGTTTTATCCTTTCTACCTGCTGTTTCTCTATTCTTGTTTCGCCTAAGTGGAAACGAAATGGAAAAACCAGCTCTGAAACGTAACGAAAAAGGGGCATGGTTGCCCATACCCCCTAATACTACCTGGGAAAAGTTCCCCCGGAACATACTATGAACTGCGTACGCTAGTTTTCCGCAACCTTAGCGAGCGGCTCGCTGCGATTTGCGCCACAGCAGATACGAGTAGACGTAGACGGCTCCAACCGAACCAAACGCCAGAACCGCAATCACCGCGGCGACGACTTCACTCGAAAGCACGCTGCCTGCCACGCCCATCGCAATCAGGCCAACACCCAGCACCATAAAGCAGGCACCGCCAAAGCGCTGCGTACGGCGCCAGTTCTCGGGATTGGCAAGCGCCCAAGGCGTCTTGATACCGAGCGTATAGTTCTGCTTCACACGCGGCAAGTAGTTGCCTACGCCGATGAACAGCAAACCGACAACACCGGAAATCAGCACGTTGACCGAACCGACCGCCGGCACCACGCCCCAGACCGTAAGCTCTCCCAGCCAGCTTATGGCGCACATGAACAAGGTGAAGGCGATTACGAAGCCCTGATAGAACTTGCCCGAGGTTCGATATGCCTCACCTTTGGGATCGATGCGCGGCACCACGCAGAACATTGCGAGAAGCACCAGAGGCAGCACGCCGAGCGCGGAGGCCATCCAGCTGGGACCCCAACCGTCGACGGCGCCGTTCGCGCCCCAGTGCGTGGGAATCTGCCCAGGCAAGCTCGGCATCACCATGAGATGCGCTACGACATTGGCGACGCACAGAGCGACCAGCGCAATCCACACGTGCGACGATACCCCCGTGGGGTGAATGCCCTTGTTTTCGTTATTCATCCTTATCACCTTCCGTGTTTGTAAAGCCCATAAACCAACCGATCAAGTCCTGCATGACGGTAGTGTTTAAGCTGTATACGATGTGTTGACCATGACGTTCGTCGGTTACCAACCCGGCGTTTTTGAGCGTCGCCAAGTGATGGCTCAGCGACGGATTACTGATATCGAAATGCTCGGCAAGCTCCCCCGCCGTGCAATTGCCCTCGCGCAGCAACTCCAAAATGCGCCGTCGCGTTGGATCGGCAAGCGCCTTAAAACCCTCTCCCGGCATAAGACCCCCTTTCATCATCTCTCATGACGCGCACACTATACTCGATATTTAGATGTTTGTCTAACTATCTAATACAGGAACATCTATAGAACATTCGTTCGTATTTAGCTACAATGGAAGTTGAAGCAGATGGGCCAGCTCCCTCTACCCGAGAAGGAGATGGACTATGAGTATTGACGATGTCCTGACGTTGTTATTGCTTGTAATCGCGGCTGTGGAGCTCGGCATCCACATTGGAGGTCGAATGAAATAGCCGCCCCCGCGTAATGCGAAGACGGCCACTTCTCACGCTACAAACGTGTTTGGGAGTTGGCCAACCCGCGGCAACGGGTGCCATCTGCTTCATCTTATGCGAATCACTGCCTCATTTCAACAAGCCCCTAGGGCTCAAATGGAATCGCGATAATACCTATAATGACGATAGCTAAAACACGATTCGCTTCCCCATCGGAGGATGTCTATGACCGAAACCACAGCCGCAACCCCCAACGAGACACGCGACACCAAGCTCGAGATCATCATGGGCCGCGAGGCACTCGACAAACTCGCCGCCGCCACGGTGCTGGTGCTCGGCTGCGGAGGTGTGGGCTCCAATTGCTGCGAGGCACTTGCCCGCGGCGGCATTGGTCATTTCGTCATTCTGGATAAGGACATCATCGCGCCCAGCAATATCAATCGCCAGGCCATCGCCTTTCAAAGCACCATCGGCAAGCGCAAGGTCGATGTTATGGAAGCCATGATCCACGACATCAATCCAGCCGCTACCGTCATCAAGCGCACCGAATACCTGTTGAGCGACAATATCGACGAGTTCTTCGCGAGCGTTTTGGAGCAGACGGACGGCAAGCTCGACTACGTCGTCGACGCCATCGACACCATCTCGGCCAAGCTCACCATTGCCAAATATGCTCAGGACCACGACATTCGTTTGGTTAGCTCCATGGGCGGGGCCAACAAGCTCCATCCCGAGTGCCTCCGCTTTGCCGACATTTTCGATACGGTACGTGACCCCATGAGCCGCATCATGCGCAAAGAATGCAAGAAGCGCGGAATCAAGAGTCTGCATGTACTGTTTAGCTGCGAGGAATCGGTTAAGACACAGCCCCGCGACCCTTCCAATATCCACGAGCGCACCGAGCTCGGAACCGCCAGCTTTATGCCGCCCATCATGGGCCAGATGATTGCCGGCGAGGTTATCCGCCAGATCAGTGGCCGCGGCACCGAGCGCGTGCGCGCCGATGGCCAGCGCTTGGACTAGCGGAGCGCGCCGAGATGGAGCCCCGGTTATTTGATGCACACTGCCATCTTGATTTAATGGCTCACCCGGACGCCGTTGCCGATGAGGCAACGGCGCTGGGCTTGGGTCTATTTGATTGCGGCGTCGATCCACGCGACTTTTCGGCCGCAAACGAGCGCGCTCGTCGCCACCCGGGCATCATCGCCGGCGTTGGGCTTCACCCCTGGTGGCTCGCCGATGGCCA
>USDE01000152.1 GCA_900553345.1 uncultured Collinsella sp. | reverse complement strand
GAACCCGCGCCCGAGCCCACGGACGAGCAGAAGCAGGAGGCACCGGCCGCCGAAGAGGCCGCTCCTGTCGCCGAGGCCGCCGCGAGCCCTGAGCCCGCGCCGGAGCCCAATGACCACCTGGCAGCCATGATGCGCCGCAGTGCCCGCCGCGAGGAGGCCTACGTGCCCACCTCTCAGCTCCGCCGCTTCACCCTGCCCGATTCGGCGCCCATCATGCGCCGCGTCATGGGCTTTCTGTCCGACCAGGCCCGCACGCTCATCCATGCCGGCGTGTCGCGCGACCGCATCTGCATCGATCCCGGTCCGGGCTTTGGCAAGACGGCCAACGAGGACATCGTCATCCAGCGCGAGACCGCCAAGATGGCGTCGCTGGGCTATCCGCTCATGTGCGCCGTGTCGCGCAAGCGTTTTGTGGGCGCCGTCTCGGGCGTGACCGAGGCGGCCGCGCGCGATGCCGCCACGTTTGGCGTGTGCCTGGGCGCTATCCAGGCCGGTGCCAACATCGTGCGCGTGCACGACGTTACCGGCTTTGCGCAGTTCCTGAACGGTTACTGGGCTGTCGCCAAGCCGCAACCGCGCCGTGCGTTTGTGGCCGTGGGCTCCAACCTGGGGCATCGTTGCGACAACATCCGCGCCGCACGCGACATGATCGCCGAGATTCCGCTCACCTGCGTGTCCAACTGCTCGCGCATCTACGAGAGCGAGCCGGCCTACGAGACGCGCCAAGATGCGTTTGCCAACGCCGTCATCGAGATCAAGACCGAGCTGGCGCCGCTGGTGCTGCTCGACGAGCTTATGAAGATCGAGGCTGAGCTGGGGCGCGACCGCTCCAAGAAGGCCAAGGTCAACGGTCCGCGCACCATCGACCTGGACCTGCTGTGGATGGACGGCGAGATCCATGGCGGCAAAAAGCTGCGCCTGCCGCATCCGCTCATTGGCGAGCGCGACTTTGTACTGGTGCCGCTCGAGGATCTGATGCACGACCCGGCGCGGTTCTTCCGCTACAACGGCGTCGAGGTCAAGGAGCCCGAGGACCGCGTAGGCCATATCGTGGGCGAATTGGGGCGTATGTAGATGATTGAGATGAATGCTGTGGCCGTTGGCACCGAGCTTGACGCCGCGCGCGACGCGGGCCGCGAGGGTGCGTCCGCGGGCTGGTGCGCTTGGAGCGCGGGCGAGACGTCGTTGACGTTTTCGCTGGTCGTGCGCCCGGACGTGAACATGCATGCCTTCCACGGCCTGCCGTTTGTGGCGGCGATGGGCGTGATGGACGCGCTCGTGGGCACGGCGTCGACGCCGGGCCTGGACCTTGCCGGCAAGGTGGGCATTGAGTGGCCGAGCAATATCGTGTGCGGCGCGCCTGCGTTTGAGACGTCGTTCGCGCGCGTCGCCGTCAACGGCGGCGCCGGTGCTGCGGGCATGTTCGGTGCCGTGACGGTGGATATTGAACGTTCGGCGCTGAGCGAGCTCGGTGTGGATGCGGCCGACGAAGCGCTGGTCGAGGAGTTGGCTGCCGCCGTGCTGACCCGCGTGGACGCCTGGGCGGCTGTTGCCAACACGCCGCAGGGCGCTGCCGGTCCGCTGGCCCCCGTGTTGGGCGAGTATTTCGATATGGTGCCGCTGCTGGGCCGCCAAGTTGCGGCGGTGTCGCCCAACGGCCTGCCGCTTGCGGTCGGCGTGTTTGCGGGCCTGGACATCTGGGGCCGCGCGACTATCAAGACCGATGCCGGCGAGCAGGAGTTTCCTCCCGAGGCCGTACGGATTCGCGGGCTGTAACGCGGGGCGCCAGCGCTCAAAGATAACGATGACAACGAAGCCCTCTTCGGCCTGCACCGGGGAGGGCTTCTGTGTGACCCGAGAGAATGGCCGCGTCGGTCCTATTCCTCAAAATTGAAAAATTTTCGTTTTTGAGGAATAGGAAATATGCACGATATCGCTGTGCTGGGCGTATTCGAGGAGCCTCTATTCCTCAAAATTGAAAATTTTTCAATTTTGAGGAATAGGCTTGGCGAACGTTTGCGGGGGCTGGGGCATTGGACGTGCTCGACTTATGCCCCTGTCTTACCCCAGCTCCTGCATGCGGCGGTAGATTTCGCAGATGCCCTTGATGGTGAGCTGCCCGTCGACCACGTCGAAGGCATCGGTCGAATCGGCGACGATGCCGGCGAGACCGCCCGTGGCGATAACGGTGGCATCCTCGCGGCCCAGCTCGCGCTTCATGCGCGCGACCAGGCCCTCGGCCATGGCGGCGGCGCCCATCACGGCGCCGACCTTGATGCACTCCTCGGTATCGCGGCCGATGGCGTGCTCCGGCGCCTCGAGCGGAACGCTGGCGAGCTTGGCGGCACGGGCGGCAAGCGCGTCCATGGAGATGCGGATGCCCGGCGCGATCGCTCCGCCAATGTAATAACCGTCCTCATCGATGACATCGATATTGGTCGCGGTGCCAAAGTCCACCACGATTGCCGGCGCGCCGTAGAAAGTTTCGGCCGCAACGGCGTTGGCGACGCGGTCGGCGCCCACAGCCTGGGGGCGCGCCGCACGCAGCTTGGTCACGGCGGCCGTCTGCGGCCCAATGACGATGGCGTCCGCGGCAATGCGGTCGGCTACGGCGTGCCATTCGCGCGAGAGCTGCGGCACCACGCCGGCAAAGGCGATCGCGTCGACCGCGTCGAGCGAAAGGCCGTACATCTTAAAGAAACCCATCAGGCGCACATGGATCTCGTCGGCGGTATAGGAGCGGTCGGTGGGCATGCGCCACGACTGCACCAGCTCGTCTCCGTCAAACAGGCCCATGGCCGTCTGCGTGTTTCCCATATCGATAGCGAGCAGCATGTCTACTCCCAGTGTCGGTGTAAAAGGACGCGCACCATTGTATACGCGCCGTCGACGGCGCTCGGCTGCGATTCGGTTACAGTGATATGGGCTGAGGGGTTTAAATATGAAGGAATTATGCTCTACGAGATTTTCCTTGCCGTTTACCGAACTCCCGCGTAATATTCTTTCTTGCGCACATGAGGCGCCCAGACATTGCGGGGTGGAGCAGTCTGGTAGCTCGCCGGGCTCATAACCCGGAGGTCGTAGGTTCAAATCCTGCCCCCGCGACCAAGAACTTGCAGCTCGTCGGCCTAGCCGGCGAGCTTTTTTGTTAGAGGCTTTAGCCTGTGCGGGGCGCGCAGCGCGCCGCATCAGAAACCACCCGCTATGCGGGTGGGGCCAAACGGCTTTACAAAGCCGCCCCCTCGCCGGACACTTGCGATTGTTCAGGCCGCAAGGAATCCGAGTCGAGAGGGCGGTGGTGGCGTATGGCCCAGAAGGCCTACAGCCTGTCGCACACGAAGTGGATGTGCAAGTACCACGTCGTGTTCACGCCGAAGTATAGGCGCAAAGTCATCTACAACCAAATAAGGTCCGACCTTGGGGAGATCTTCAGGAAGCTCTGCCAGTACAAGGGGATAGAGATCATCGAGGGGCACCTGATGCCCGACCACGTCCACATGCTGCTGGCGATACCGCCGAAGTACAGCGTATCGAGCGTGATGGGCTACCTGAAGGGGAAGAGCTCGCTGATGGTATTCGACAAGCACGCGAACATGAAGTACAAGTTCGGCAACAGGAAGTTCTGGGCCGAGGGCTACTACGTGTCCACGGTCGGCCTGAACGAGGCCACGATCGCGAAGTACATCCGGGAGCAGGAGAAGGCCGACATCGCGCTCGACCGGCTGAGCGTCAAGGAGTACGAGGACCCCTTCGGCAGGGGGCCGGGGCGTAAATAGCGCCGGTTTGACCGGCCCGCCACGGGTCAATCTGCAGTGCGGCCCGAACCCCGTGAGGGCCGGCGCCTTTAGACGCGTGCCGGAAATCCAAGGGTTATACCCTAAGAGCAAACCACCCCTTTTAGGGGTGGTTTTGATTATTGCGGATCAATGTTTTCGACCCAGTTCTCAACTTCCCAAACAAAATCTCGATCTGTAACATCTGGACCCGATTTGGGCGGCTAGGTGTTACAGATCGAGATGTTTCGGCAGGACGATCTTTGTTTGTCTAAATCTGTAACACGAGGGACGGATTTTGCCGAGTTGTTGTTACAGATTGAGATTTTCTAGCAGGCGGGTTTGGTTTGTCTTGATCTGTAACACCTGGGGTCGTTTTTGGCCGATGGATGTTACAGATCGAGACATTTTGTTGGGACGGTTCCCGTTGTCCCGATCTGTAACGGGTAGGGGCCAAAAGTGGGCCTAGATGTTACAGATTGAGATGTTTGGTCGGACCGAATTTGTTCGTCTCGATTTGTAACATCTAGGGTCGTTTTTGGTCTGCAGGTGTTACAGATCGAGATTTTCCGACGGAACGCTCCCGTTTGTCTCGATCTGTAACAGCAAGGCCCGGTTTTGCCGAGTAACTGTTGCAGATTGAGACAAACCGACGGGCCGCCCC
>USDE01000151.1 GCA_900553345.1 uncultured Collinsella sp. | reverse complement strand
TTGCCAAGCGCTTTGAAAGTCCCGTCGAGCATACCGAGGGCGATAGTGCCGCTCGTCTGCAGGCGCTCGTATCGCCGTTTGTGCTGCGTCGCGTCAAGGAAGAGGTGGTGGCCGACCTGCCCGAGAAGATCGAGGATACGGTGATGGCGCAGCTTACCGGCGAGCAGCGCAAGCTCTACCTGGCAAACCAGGACCGCATCGCCCAGCAGGTTCAGCACCGCGAGGCGGGGGAGTTTAAGAAAGATAAACTCAAGGTACTTGCCGAACTCACCAAGCTGCGTCAGATCTGCTGCGACCCGCATCTGCACTATGCGGACTACAAGGCGGGAAGCGCCAAGCTCGATATATGCATGGAGCTCGTCCACGGAACACTCGACGGCGGTCATCGCATCTTGCTGTTCAGCCAGTTTACGGGCATGCTCGATATCATTGGCAAGCGCCTGGCCAAGGAGGACATCGCCTTCCTTAAGCTCACGGGCGCTTCGTCTAAGGAGAGCCGCGCCAAGATGGTCGCGCAGTTCCAGGCAGGCGAGGTGCCGGTGTTCTTGATTTCGCTCAAGGCGGGCGGCGTGGGCCTTAATTTGACGGCTGCCGACGTGGTCATCCACTACGACCCGTGGTGGAACGTGGCGGCGCAGGACCAAGCGACCGACCGTGCCCACCGTATTGGCCAGCAGCACACCGTGACCGTGTACAAACTCATCGCCAAGGACACGATCGAGGAACGCATTATGCAGATGCAGGAGTCCAAGCGCGATCTGGTCAACAGCGTGCTCGGCGGCGACGGCATCTCATCGGCACTGTTTACGCGCGAGGATGTTCTGGCACTGCTCGGTGGCGACGGTCGCTAACCCGCTCGGGTGGGGCCGCCAGGGCGGATAGTACGCGCCACCCCACCGTTCCCGCCCGTTATGTGTTCATTTGCCATGCCGTGGATGGTTCGCCTGCCTTTGGGCATAAGAAGCATCAGGAATATTGGCACATCAGCAAAGGAGAACATCATGGCGAAATTCTTTAAGGACTCCGACGGCAAGCTCGTTGCCGCCCTTGGCGACGGCGTTGCAACCCCTGCCGGCTGCACGGAGCTGACGGCAAACACCGAGGATGCGGCGCACGAGAAGCATGTGCCTGTTGTCGAGATTGAGCGCGACGGCCACGTCATTCGCGCACGTGTGGGCTCGACGGAGCACCCCATGCTGCCCGAGCACTACATCGAGTGGATCGCGCTTGAGGCCGAGGGCCGCCTGGAGGTCCATTACCTTGAGCCCGGCATGAAGCCCACGACGTTTTTCGCTGGCGGCTCCAAGACCGGTACCGTCTATGCCTACTGCAACCTGCATGGGCTGTGGTCCGCGACGTTCTAGGAGCGCGCCCCCGCTCGGGGTATCATAGCTAGCATATGCACATGCGAGCGCCGGCTGCATTATGCGGCCGGCGCTTTTACTACGGCAACGACGATTTACGACGGAAAGGCTGGGCCATGAAGCTCGCACTTGCACAGATCGATATGCGCCTGGGTGACATCGAGGGCATTTGCGGCCGCATCGAGGACCAGGCTCGCCTGGCTCATGAGCGCGGCGCGCGCGTGCTGTGCGTTCCGGCCCCGCTCTTTATGGGCGCCATGCCGGGCAGCCTGGTGGGCGCTGCCGATTTTGAGCACGATATGCTGACGGGCTTGACGGGCGTTGCCGAGCGCATCCAAGAGCTCGACATGATCTGCATCGTGCCCTCTGCGGTTTCGTTTGAGGGCCAGCCTCTGCTCGACTACATGATGCTTAAGGATGGTCGCGTGGTGCCCGCGCGCGCAAGCATCGCCCTGCAGCGTGGCGAGAGCAACGACGCGCGTTGGGCACTGCCGGTGTTTGACGTGGACGGCGTGCGCATCGCCGTGGTGTTTGACCTAGATCGCGAGCTCGAGATGCTGCCGACCGGCGTCGACCTCATCGCCTATTTCCAGTTCAACGCGTTTGACATGACCGATCGCGAGACAGCCGCCATTGCCGCCGTGCGCAGCGGTGTCTACCGCAAGATCGCGTCCAAGCGCAGCGTATGGTTTGCCTGCATGGCGCCGATTGGTGCCTATGACGAGTCGGTGTATACCGGCGGATCGTTTGTGCTCGACGATTGCGGCCGCGTGGTGGCCCAGGCGCCGTGCTTTGAGGAGAGCCTGCTGGTTCAGGAGATTCAGCGCGGCGTGATGCTCGATGCCCTGGAGGACCACGAGCTGCCCGAGTTTCGTTCCGAGGAGTGGCTGTGGCAGGCGCTGGTGCTTGCCGTACGCGACAATGCCCGCGCTCGCGGCGCCTCGCGTGCCGTGGTGGCGCTCGAGGGCGATTTGCCGTCGTCCCTGTTGGCGGCGCTTGCCGTCGATGCCTTGGGTCCGCGTAATGTGATTGGCCTGGTGCTGGGGCGCAATCGCATCTTTACGCCGGCGCAGGAGGAGGCCGAAGCCGCCCGTTGTTCTGCTGTGCGCTCAATCGCCGAGCGCTTGCACATTCGCACCGTCGAGCGCGATGCGCCAGATGCGGCGCGCGTGTTCGACCGCGACGTGTCGGCGGGCGATGCCGAACGCCTGCGTTCGCGTGCGCTGGGCCTGATGCTCGAGGATACGGCGCTCGAGCTGGGCGCCATGGCGTTGAGCCCGCTTTCCAAGACTGAGTATGCACTGGCGGCGCCCGCGCTGTCCGGCGGCTACCAGGGCGACTTTGCGCCCTTTGGTGACGTGTATCTGTCGACGCTCGAGTTTGTTGCACGCGTGCGCAACCGTGCCTCGGCCGTGGTGCCCCAAGAGCTCGTGACACTCAACGCGGTGGAGGATTGCATGGATCGCGTGCTGGCGCAGGCGCTCTCGACGCTCGCCGGCCCGGTTGATATGCTCGATCGCGCGGCGCAGCTGCTGGGCGGGCTTGAGCCGGGCGAGGTCGATGGTGCGCTCGAGTCGCACGTGGACCGCAGCCGTCCCTTTGACGACATCCCGATGGCCGCCGCCAAGCCCGAGGCCTGCTCGCTGCTGCTGATGCTTGTGCGCCAGGGTGAGGCTGCCCGTCGCATGCTACCGACGGCGCCGATCGTTTCGGCCCGTTCGTTTGTCGAGCGCGCCTGGCCGTACATGCTTGCGTGGTCCGATCTGGGGCTCAACGGTAAGGAGCGCATGACGGTTGATTCTCTGGCACGCGCCGAGGTGCGCCGCTTTGCCGACGACGATACGAGTGACCGTATGCGCGGCGAGATGATGGGCATATTGGGCGAGCTGTTGGGTATTTCGCCCGAGCAGATGGAAGAGCTGCGCTCCGAGGACGGTCAGCGTCGTCTGCATGAGGGCATGAAAAAGTTTGAGGGTGAGGTCCAGGACGCCATCGAAAAGATGATGGGCGGCCAGGGCGGACCGCAGGGTGGGCCCCAGGGAGGTCCGATGCCGCATCCGCCGATAGATCCGAGGCAGTTCCCATTCTTCTCGCAGAACTAAAAATGTTACGCGGTTTTACCAAACCGCGTAACGAGTCGACGCTGCGCGAGCCCCTGCCGGGCAATCTGCCGCTCAAACCGTCGCTTGCGTACAGAAGTACGCGGCGCTCCTCTTTCGCGACACCTTGCCACGGCAGGGACTCGCTCGCTCATATGACCCAATCCGCTGTCAAGAGCCACAATGGCCCCGCCGACCGCTTGCAATCGGTCGGCGGGGCCTGCCGTTGAACCCGTCCCGGTCCGCCCCCGGCATGTCGTCGACGCCTTCGGCTCAGTCTCATATCCGCGGATGCCGCTCCGGCGGCCCGCAATCCTCTCCTTCGGCGGGGTTCCCCTAGTCTGACTTCGCGCATGCGGCCGCTGCCGCGCGCACAGCGAGAACGGGGGTGTCCCCGAAGGCTGCCCGGCTCGCCGGGACGGGGGCTATGTCTATTCGCCGGCCTCCCGGCACATCGTGCCGAGGGCCCACAGCCATCTCACGAGCTCGGCGGCGGTGGCGGCGTTCGCCTTCGCCTGGGGCATGCCCCTCTCGAGCATCTCCTCGCGTCGCCGGAGCAGGCGCTCGGACCCCTTCCTCCCGTGCATCCTTATCTCGAGGGGCACGCCCGTGTCCCTCGGCATGAGCTTCGGCTGGTGCCGTGCCGCGGCGTAGCACCATGAACCCTCAACGGCCAGCTTCCTCACGAGCGCGTTGCCCGCGCCGCTGATGCCTCCGAGCCGCACGGAGTCGCCACTCGACCTCTGGCTCGGCGCGAGGCCGAAATAGGCCGTGACCTGCCTTCCGGAACGGAACCTCGTGAAGTCGCCGACCTCGGCCGAGAAGGCCGCGGCCAGCGCGAAGGCGCAGCCCTTGATCGACTGGAGGGCGGCCACCTCCGCGGCGATCGGGCTGGCATCCACGGCGGCCCTGTACTCGGAGAGCAGGTCCGCCCGGGCCTCCGCCGCGGCCTCGACCTCGTTCCTCAGGGCGGCG
>USDE01000150.1 GCA_900553345.1 uncultured Collinsella sp. | reverse complement strand
ATCGGGATTCATGTGATGATTTGCGTGAGGTTCGTTGGGGCGTTTTGGGCGCTGGGAACATTTCGCATCGATTTGCAGCGTCGCTCAAGGAGGTCGACGGGGCACGGCTGGTGGCTGCGGCCGGCCGCACTCCTGCACATGTCGAGGAATTTTGCCGAGCGTTTTCGATTGATGCCGCGCACAGTTATGCCACGGCTGACGATAGCGGCGATGCGGCTTATGATGCGCTGATTGCCGACCCCGATGTCGACGCAATCTACTTGGCTCTTCCACATGGCATGCATGCGCATTGGGTCTGTCGGGCACTGCGCGCGGGAAAGGCCGTGCTGTGCGAAAAGCCGGCCGTTTTGAATGAAGAAGAGGCCCATGCGATCGCCTCCGTTTCCCGTGAGTGCGGTGTGCCGTTTATGGAGGCGATGAAAAATCGGTTTTGTCCGATGCATACTCGCGTGAAGGTCTTGCTTGCGTCGGGCGAGCTCGGCCGTATCGTCTCGATTGAAAGCGTGCAAAAACTCGATTATGGTGAGCCTCCTTCGAGTTATCTGCTCGACCCGTTGCAGGGTGGCTGTCTATATGACATGGGCTGCTATGCGGTCGGTTGGTTTGAGGATTTGCTCGCGGGCGCGTGCGAGGTTTCGTCCCGTGAAGTTCGCTGGCGTGACGTATCGGGCGGCCGCGTGGATTGGGCCGATGAGATCCATATGAGTGTCGGCGGTATACCCATTCATATGGTGGTCGACGGCAAAGCAGCATATGAAAGCCGCTTAACGATTGCCTGCGAGCGGGGCTCGTTGGAAATCGAGCGCCTTCATCGCCCCGAACTCGCCCATGTGAAGTGCTCCGACGGACGAATGCTCGAAATAAATGCCCCGTTTGAGGTCGATGATTTCTACGGCGAAATCCAGCATGCGACCCAGCTCATCCGGGCGGGGAAACTCGAGAGTCCCGTCATGCCCCTTGCCGCCACACAGCGCTGCGCGCGTATTATCGAAGCAATCCGTCTAGCCCTCTAGGACCTGGCGCTGACGCGTGAGGGATCATGACGCCGGCGCCCGTAGCCGTAGTGCTTGGTGCCCCGCATCTCTGATGCCCCTTTTATAACTTGCGGTGGAATAGTTCCTGTTTGCGGCAGAATAAGGCATCGACAGGAACTATTTCACCGCAACTGATGAGGGGGAGCTGGGGATGCTGACGATCGGGTGTCATCTATCCACGACGAAGGGCTATCGGGCGATGGGAGAGACGGCGTTGTCAATTGGCGCCAATACCTTTGCATTCTTTACGCGCAACCCGCGCGGCGGCAAGGCGAAAGATCTTGACATGGATGACGTGGCCGCCCTGCGCGAGCTTATGGCGCAAAATGATTTTGGCCCACTCGTGGCTCATGCCCCGTATACCTATAACCCCTGCTCAGCCAAAGAGCGGGCGCGCGAGTTTGCCCTGGAGGCCATGGCAGAGGACCTGCGGCGCATGGAGGCGCTGCCCGGCAACTACTACAACTTCCATCCCGGTGCGCATGTGGGGCAGGGCTCCGACGCCGGCATTCAGGTGATCGTCGACACCCTGTGCCAGGTGATGTTTGAGGGGCAGCAGACGACGGTGCTGCTCGAGACCATGGCCGGCAAGGGCACCGAGGTGGGCCGCAGCTTTGAGGAGCTGGCGCTCATCATCGAGGGCGTTGCCGACAAGCGCCCCGAGCTGTCGGCCAAGTTGGGCGTTTGCCTGGACACCTGCCATGTGAATGACGCCGGCTATGACATCGTCCACGATCTTGACGGTGTGCTTGACGAGTTCGATCGTGTGGTGGGTATTGAACGCCTGCGCGCCGTGCATATCAATGACTCCAAGAATCCCTGCGGCGCCCATAAGGATCGCCACGAGTGTATCGGCAAGGGCTACCTGGGTAGTGAAGCGTTTGGCGGCGGTATGCAGGTTATGCAGAATATTGTATCGAATGGCCGCTTGCGCGCATTGCCATTCATTTTGGAGACACCGAACGAACTTGCAGGTTATGCGGCTGAAATCAAATTGTTAAGGTCATTGCAGCAGTGATGACTGTCATAAAGTGGAGTGCTCCATTCACGTTATGGGTTTGTTTCAATCAGTTTTCTAATTGCGGATTCTTCCAAGCGGGTGCATAATAACCCTCAGTTTTTGCAGACCCCTGAATCACGTGGGGTCTTTGGAAGGAGACTGATTATGAAGCTGAAGAAGCTTGGCGCATTTGCCGCCACGGGTGCTATGGCGCTCGCCCTCGCTCTGACGGGCTGCGGCTCGTCCAACGCCACCTCTGGTTCTGATGCCAGTTCCAGCAGCTCTGACGACGCTAAGGTCGAGAAGGTCGACGGTTCCAAGGAGTACGCGCTCGTCAAGGACGGTACGCTGACCGTCGGCACCTCTGCCGAGTACGCTCCGTTTGAGTACAAGGATGACAACGGCGATTATCAGGGCTTTGACCTTGAGCTCATCAAGGCTATCGGCGACAAGCTGGGCCTGGATGTCGAGTATGTCAACAATGACTTTGACACGCTGGTTCCGGGCGTCGCTTCGGGCGCCAAATATGACGTCTCCATCGCGGCTATCACCGACACGCCCGAGCGTGAGAAGGAAGTCACTTTCTCCGATTCCTACTACATGGACGATCAGGCTATCGTGACCAAGGTCGATAACACCGACATCACGGCCGACAACTTCAGCGAGAAGCTCAACAACGCCGACGCTACCATCATCGTCCAGTCTGGCTCGACCGCCGAGGCCTTTGCCCAGGAAAACTTCCCCAAGGCCAAGATTGTCCCCTACAAGGACGCCACCGAGTGCTTCAGCGCCCTGCAGTCCGATAAGGGCGACGCCGTAGTCACCAACCGCTCCGTTGCCAGCCAGCTGACCGCCGAGCAGTTCAACACCTGCCAGACCATCAAGCAGATCAGCACCGGCGAGGAGTACGCCATCGCCATCAACCAGGGCAACACCAAGCTCAAGGACGACATCAACCAGGCCATCAAGGACCTGACTGACGACGGTACCGTTGACGCCCTCATGGCTAAGTACAACATCAAGTAAATAGATGCTTGATTGCGCGTAGGCCCTTTCCGTTTTGCGGAGAGGGCCTTTGCGCTTCTCTCGACGGAGAGCGTTTCCGTCTCGTTTTGCCGGCAACTTCTACGATAGGAGCCACCTTGTCTCGATTGAACGAAGGGGCCATGGGTCGGCGTTTTCCGCTGCCCTCGATGCTCCAAAAACTAGCCTGCGCCCTAGCTGTGGCGCTCGCTTTGTTGTGCGCGGGGACAGCCGCGCCTTCGACCGCCCAGGCGCTTGAGACCGCAAAGATTACCGCCCGACCCAACACCGGTTCGGGCAGCGCTGTGGTCGGCGGCACCGAGACGCGCATTACCTGGGAAGTTCAGGCCGATGCCGACGAGGAGCTGAGCGGTCTTTCTCTGACGTTTGTCGACGGCACAACGTTTGGTATCGATGACACGCGATTGACGACGCTCTCGGGCGAGGACCTCATGGATCGTACGCCCATGAAGCCCACGTGCAAGGCTGACGGCCAGACGCTCAAGATTGACTTTGGCGAGACGGCGCCTGCCGGCGGCTTTTTCCGTGTCGAGGTTTACGGCGTGACGTTTCCCGTCGAGGGCGGCGATGAGGCCTTTAGCGGAACCTATACGCTCGCCGACGGTTCGACCAAGAAGATTTCCAAGATTCCTTCCGTCGAGATTAAGGGCGTGACGGCGTTCGATAACTTCCTGGCCGACCTTAAGGAACAGCCGTGGGTCGAGGCATGGAATTCCAACATGTTCCTTCGCCTGTTCCTGAACCCGGTCATTTTGGTCCAGAGCCTGCCGATCGTCTTCAAGGGCTTCCTTATGTCGCTCTCGATCGTGCTCGTGGCGTTTCCGCTGGCGATCCCCTTTGGCTTTGCCCTGTCGCTTATGCGCATATCCAAATCGTGCATCCTGCGTTGCCTTGCCGGCATCTACGTGAATGTCATCCGCGGTACGCCGGCGTTCCTGCAGATCTATATTGCATTCTTTGGCCTGCCGCTTGCCGGCGTCAAGGTGGACGACTATGTCTTGGGCGTTATCGTCATGGCCATGAACTCGTCCGCCTACCTGTGCGAGATCTTCCGCGCCGGTATTCAGTCGATCCCCAAGGGCCAAAACGAGGCTGCTCGCTCGCTGGGCATGAATGCCTTCCAGACGCTGCTCTACGTTATGATTCCGCAGACGTTCCGCAATGTCCTGCCTACGCTGACCAGCGAGTTTATCCTGCTTTACAAGGATACGTCGCTGCTTGCCGCTGTGGGCGTGGTCGAGATCGTCATGAACGCCCGCACCATCGTGGCAACGACGGGCTCCATTACGCCGTATGTGGTTGCCGCCCTGTTCTATCTGGTCATTACCCTGCCGCTTGCGCGCTTGGTGAGCGGTCTTGAGGCGAGGCTGCTGGG
>USDE01000149.1 GCA_900553345.1 uncultured Collinsella sp. | reverse complement strand
GACTGCAAAAATCAAGGATGTGGGGGCATATTTTGCGGTTTCGGATGCCGCCAAGGAAATCGGCACGTGGGACAGCCGTCTGCAGGTCACAAGTCGCGGCTATATGCTGGGCTACAACGATTTGAGGGACCCTTCTGTCAGCGGCTTTTTCCGGTTTCTCGCAAGGGTCGGTGACAACGGGATGAAAATGCAAATCGTGAAAATAAGATTTTGAGAGACAAAAATGCAAAAGACGAGCGCTTCTTGCCGCCCAATTGGCAAGAAGCGCTCGTCTTTTCTTAACGTGTTGTATGGCGGAGAGAGCGCAAGTTACGCGAGCGTCCTTCTTGCCAGCTCGGCCGCGCCGAGGATCCCTTGGTCGCCGCCGCAGCCCGGGGCGCAGATGTAGCTCTCCATGTCCTTAAGCTCGGTGGTCTGGATGTAGCCACCCAGATATTCGAGGGTCTTCTTGCGGACGATGCCGTAGAGCTGCTCCTGGTGCATCACGCCGCCGCCGAGGACGATGCGGCGAGGCGAGTACATGAGCACGAGGTTCGCGCACATCTGCCCCAGATAATCCCCCTCGAGCGCCCACACCTCAGCGTTGTCCGCGAGCTCGGCCGCGGGCTTTCCCCAGCGCGCGGCGATGGCAGGGCCGGAGGCGAGGCCCTCGAGACAGCTCGCGTGGCTCGGGCAGACGCAGCGTCCCTCCTCGGTGGGACGGGTCTTTACCAGCATGTGGCCGGCCTCGGGGTGCAGCATGCCGTGAAGGAGCCTGCCCGCGCACATGACGCCCGCGCCCACGCCGGTGCCGATGGTCACGTAGACGGCGTCCTCGAGCCCCTTGCAGCAGCCGAAGACCACTTCGCCGAGGCAGGCAACGTTCACGTCCGTGTCGTAGGTCACCGGAATCCCGAGGGCGTCGGCGAACGCGGCGCGAAGACCATAGCCTCGCCACGCGAGCTTGGGCGTCTGGAGGATGGAACCGTAGCGCCCATCTTTGGGGTCGACGCAGGTCGGGCCGAAGGCGCCGATGCCCAACGCGTCCACATCGCGGGCGGTGAACCACTCGACCATTTGCGGGACGGTCTCGGCGGGCGTAAGCGTCGGGGTCTCCATACGGTCGAGAACCTCGCCGTCGCCGGACACCACGGCACAGACCATCTTGGTCCCGCCGGCCTCGAGGGCGCCGAGCCTCATTTGCTTTTCGCTCATGTGGTCCTCCTTACAAAGGGACGCCCGCAGTCATGGTCAACCGCGGGCGCCCATAACGTTGGCTTGTTTCGAGTCACATTCCGTGCGAGCCCTCGTGCCGTCTCAACCGAGGGCGCCCATAACGTTGGCTTGTTTCGAGGCGACCCTACCTGGGCACGCGGTCCTGCCTTGCGGCAAACGGGGCGAGCACGGCGTGCGGCTCGCTTTGGTACCAGTAGGCGACGGTGGAGATGTCGTCCTCGCGCTCGTAGAGCTTGATGTCGTCGTTGCCGAGGTCCTGGAACGTCACGCGCAGGTCCTCCTTGAACGAGATCGGGTCGGGAAGGTGCCACCTGTAGAGGCCGTGCCTGGGCAGCGCGTCGTCGTTGGTCGCGAGCATCGGGTTCGGGTTCGGCTTGCCCGCGCTGAAGCGGTCGCGCGTGGCGTCGCGCGTCGAGCGGTACGGGTAGCCGGCGAACAGCGTGTTGAAGCACTGCGCCTCGGGCAGCGCGTGGGGCGGCCTGTCGAGGAAGGCCCAGGCACCGCCGAAGTAGTCCTCGGCTCCCGTCGAGGTGACCGTGGGGAACTCCTCGTCGCCGTCGAGGAAGAACTTCATCTCGCCCTCGCCCCACCAATAGCGCTCCAGGGCGCACAGGGCCATGTAGGTGCCGACGTAGTAGCCCTTACCGCGCACGCCGTCGAGCACGGTGTAGTCGACGCCCCTGCGGGTGCTGCGCTCGCGGTTAAAACGGGCGTGGAAGTACATGGCGTCGTCCGGCACGTCGGTGAGCGCGTAGTTGAACGTGTAGAAGATGTACTTAATGAACCCGGGGTGCTCGCTCGTAAGCGTGACCTTGGCGTGCTTCCTGAAAGGCATCTCGAAGTAGCAGTTCATGCCGCCCGTCGGGTTCACGCAGATGGGCATCGAGTTGACGATGGCGCGCTCACCGAAGCCGTTGCAGAAGAAGTCGCCGACAGGGCACTCGACCGAGGGGGTCTCCTCGTCGTCCCAGTAGAAGCGCAGCACGAGGTCGCGCATGACGAAGCTGCCGGCGGCGGTCTTGTCGGGGACGGTCATCCAGATGTGGCGGATGATGCCGGGGCCCTCGATGTCCGCGAGCGTGATGGTCTCGCCGGACTCAAGGGGCACGCAGCACGAGCCCTTGCGGCCGACGCCGAGGTGGCTGGCCGACATGGCGGCGCGGCCCTTCTCGCCCGTGATGTTCTCGGGGGTGATGGCGCGGCTTTCCTCACCGCCGTGCATCCACACGTCCTTAAGGAACTCTCTCATCGTCGACCTCCTCTATTCGTCGTCTTCGCACTCGGCGGAACTGGCACCGTTCACGTAGACGATCTGCTGGCGCGCCTCGTCGACGAGGGCGTCGAAGTCGAGTTTCTCGTCGGGGCGCGCGAGCGCGACCGTCATGGCGAGCGGGAGGTTGACACCCGCGATCACGTGGATCCGGTCGGAGGCGAAGCGGGAGAAGCGCTGGTTCACGCTGCCGCCGAGCGCGTCGGTGAGGACGACGACCTCGTCAGTGCCCGAAAGCGCCGCCTCGACCGCCGCGTCGAGCCCCTCGCCGTTGTCGTTCACGTAGGCGCACACGGCGTTGACGACGTCGCTCTTACCCGTAAGGAACTCGAGGGTGTCCTTGAAGCCCTGGGCGAGAAGGGAATGGCTCGCCACAACTATCTTTCTCATTGATTCACCAATCTCTTGGGTCGAAGCTAGGCGAGGATACCGGCGGCGGAGGCGACCATCGCGAGGACGATCACCACGAGGATGAGGGCCGTCATGCTCGCGTTCTTCTTGGTAAGAAGGTAATACGCGCTTCCCGTGATGGCGGCGGGGATCATGGCAGGCAGGATCTTGTCGAGCAGCGGCTGAATCTCCATTGAGACGTCGCCGAAGCTGAAGCTAATCGGGCAGGTGACGCCGATGACCGAGGCGATGAGGCAGCCGACCACGGTGAGGCCGAGCACGGAGGCGGCGGCAGTGAGGTTGGGAAGCTTCTCGCTGAAGTCGGTGACGAGCTTCACGCCCTGCTTGTAGCCGAACTCGAGGGCGTGCATGCGGACCCAGAAGATGGCCAGGATGAGCGCGAACCAGATGCCGGCTCCCACGGGGTTGCCCTCGATGGCCATGTAGGCGGCGATGGAGCCCATGATGGTCGGGATCATGGTCATGAGCAGGGAGTCGCCGACGCCGGCGAGCGGTCCCATGGTGCCGATCTTCAGGTCTTGGACGGCGTCCGCCGCCGCTAGGCCGTCGCGCTCCTCCATGGCCACGCAGGCGCCGAGGATGATGGCGGCGAGCCAAGGCTGGGTGTTGTAGTAGCGGAAGTGGTTGTTGAGCGCTTGCTTATAGTCCTCGTCGTTCGTGTAGATCTTCCTCAGGACCGGCGAGAGGGCGTAGGCGACTGAGGCGCCCTGCTGGGTCTGGTAGTTGAAGGTGCACACGCTCATGAGCCAGCGCCAGTTCGCGTTGCGCAGGTCCTTCTTGGTGACCTTGTAGCCGGAGGGCTTGCCCTCGGCGACGGCGGTGATGTTCTCGTTTTCCATGGTTACTCATCCTCTCCGATGAAGGCGTCTGCGGAAGCGTGGGCGGCGAGCTCGGTGTCCCTCTCGGCACGCTGATAGAACGCGATCGCGAGGGCAACGCCGACGATGGCGGCACCGATGATGGGCACGTTCAGGAAGGCCGAGAGGAAGAAGCCGGCGAGCAGGTACTGGAAGTACTTAGCGGTGGGCATGTAGCGAAGCAGCATGGCGATGCCGACGGCCGGGAGCATCTTGCCGGCGAGGGTGAGGCCGGAGAGGAACCACTGGGGCATGACCTCGAGGAGCCAGTTGACGGCGGGCTGGCCGAGCGTCACGGAAACAAAGACGGGCAGGGCGGCGCACAGACCGAAGAGCGCGGGGCAGACCCACAGGATGGCGTTCATCTGCTTGAACTTGCCCTCGTTGCAGAGCTTCTGGGACTTCTCGACGACGAAGCCGTTGAGGATCTTGACGATGACGTCGAGCTGGATGCCGAGCATGCCGACCGGCAGGCCAATGGCGAGGCCCGTGTCCGCGCCCAGGGTCACGCCGTAGGCGGTGGCGATGATGGCCATCGTGCCGTAGTCGGGAATCGACGAGCCGCCGAAGCCCGCGACGCCGAGCTGCATGAGCTGGATGGTGCCGCCGATGACGAGGCCGGTCTGCCAGTCGCCCATGACGACGCCGGTGATAAGGCCCCAGAAAACGGCATAGTTGACGAAGATCATCGGGATGCCGTAGTAGTCCACGTGCTTGATGAAGGCCAGCAGGGTCA
>USDE01000148.1 GCA_900553345.1 uncultured Collinsella sp. | reverse complement strand
TCAGCAGCTTATCTTTGACCGCGACCCCATGATGAGCTGGGTCGAGATCCCCTCCATCGACGTGAGCATGCCCATCTACCGCGGCACAAGCGAGGAAGTCCTTATGGCGGGCGTCGGCCACCTGGAGGGCACGAGCCTGCCGGTGGGTGGCACCTCGACGCATTGCGTGCTCACCGCGCACTCGGGCATGCGCAACCTGAGTATGTTCGACGACATCCACTCACTGGAGCCCGGCGACCTGGTGCTGCTGCACACCATGAACAAGACACTCGCCTACAAGATGGTCGACTCCGAGGTCGTGCTGCCCGAGGAGATGGAGTCGCTGACCATTGAGCCCGGCGCCGACAAGGTGACGCTCGTCACCTGCACGCCCTATGGCGTGAACGACCACCGCCTGCTGGTGCATTGCGTGCGCACCAAGTACAACAAGAAGGACGTCGACAAGCAAAAGTCGCTGGCCGGCCGCCACTGGGGCAAGCGCGAGTTTGCCGTGCTCATCGTGGTCGTAGCCATTGTGCTGTTGCTGCTGGACATCGTGATCCACGCGGTCCGCAAACGCCGCAAGGCCAAGGCCTCGGCATAAGACATCGTTCAGAACCACCACAATGGGGACAGGCACCTTTGTGGTGGTCGGGGGCTTCCAAACCATCACAACATTCGATGAAAATCTCGATTTTGGTGAAAAGCGTCGAATGTTGTGACGCTTTTCGCTGTGGCTGATGCGGCATTCGTTGTGGACGGTGCGGTTTCGTTGCAGAACCGCCAGTTCGCCGCCTGTCAGTCCGCCGCCCACGTTACGTTTTCGCTGCATTTGGGTAAAGCACCTGCTCCAAGCGGCGTTGCCTTGTATACTAGAGCGGTTTATCTGTTATGCGGAAGGGAGCGCCTATGGCACTCAGCGAGAAAGACGTGCGCGGCATCGCCGAGTACGCAAAGATCGCACTGACCGACGACGAGCTCACCCAGATGACGTCCTACATGAACGACGCCGTCCAGATGCTCGAGCCCGTCTTGCAATATGACTTGCCCGACGTGGAGCCCACGTTCCATCCTATCGGAAGCCTGTCCAACGTGATGGGCGACGACCTGCGCGAGCCCGAGCGCGACCTGCCACTCGACGTTGCGCTCGAAAACGCCGGTAGCGCGCGCGACCGCTACTTCCGCGTGCCGTCCATTTTGGGAGAGGGGGAGAGCGAGTAATGGCGCAGAGCTTCGATTCCCTTACCGCCGCTCAGATCGCCGCGGGCGTTGCCGCCGGCGACTTTACCGCTACCGAGGTGGCCCAGGCCTCCCTTGCCGCCATCGAGGCGCGTGAGGGCGGGGTCCAGGCATTCCTGCAGGTGGCGCCCGAGCTTGCGCTCGAGGCCGCTGCACGCGTGGATGCCAACCGTGCCGCAGGCAAGCCGCTGCCCCCGCTTGCGGGCGTGCCGCTGGCCATCAAGGACAACATGAACCTCGTGGGCACGCGCACCACCTGCGCTTCCCGCATGCTCGAGGATTACCAGAGCGTCTACACCGCCACTTGCGTCCAGCGCATGCTCGATGCCGGCTGCCTGCCCATGGGCAAGGCCAACATGGACGAGTTTGCCTTTGGTAGCTCTACCGAAAGCTCGGCCTTCCATCGCACCAACAACCCCTGGGATACCGAGCGCGTGCCCGGCGGCTCCTCGGGCGGTTCCGCTGCAGCCGTCGCCGCGGGCGAGGTCGCGCTCTCGCTGGGCTCGGACACCGGCGGCTCCATTCGCCAGCCGGCGTCGCTGTGCGGCGTGGTGGGCTTTAAGCCCACGTATGGCGCCGTGAGCCGTTACGGCGTGGTTGCCTTTGGCTCGTCGCTCGACCAGGTGGGCCCCTTCGGCCGCACGGTCGAGGACGTCGCGCTGGCCATGAACGCGCTTACCGGTGCGGGCCACGATCCGTACGACTGCACCAGCCAGGACTGTGCCGTCGACTTTACCGAGCACCTCAACGACAGCATCGAGGGTAAGCGCGTGGGCATTATCCCTGCGTTTATGGAGGCCGAGGGTCTGACGCCCGAGGTCAAGGCCGCTGTTCAGCGTGCCGCCCAGGAGCTGCAGAACCAGGGCGCCGAGCTGGTTGAGGTCGACCTGCCGCACCTGGATGCCGCCATCGCCGCTTACTACGTCATCGGCCCGGCCGAGGCGTTCTCCAACCTGGCCCGTTTCGACGGCATTCGCTACGGCTATCAGGAGGAGGGCTGCGCCAACCTGTCCGACCAGAGCTCGCTCTCTCGCGCCCACGGCTTTGGCGCCGAGGCCAAGCGCCGTCAGATGCTCGGCGCCTACCTGCTGAGCTCGGGCGTGTACGACAAGTACTACTACGCTGCGCAAAAGGCCCGTACGCTCATCACGCGGGACTACGACGCCGCGTATGCCAAGGTGGACACCATCCTCATGCCCGCCTCGCCGCGCACGGCCTTTAAGTTTGGCGAGATCAGCGACCCCACGCAGATGTACCTCTCCGACCTGTACACCATTTCGCTCAACATTTGCGGCAACGGTGGTATCTCGGTGCCGCTGGGCCTGGGCGAGGATACGCAGCTGCCCGTTTCTGCCCAGCTGGTGGGTCCGGCCTTTAAGGACCGTCAGCTGCTCACGTTTGCCCGCGCCCTGGAGCGCGGCTTTGCCGATGCCGCCACGGGTGCGCCCGCGCTTTCCGTCGCGCCCGATTTTGCCGGGAAGGGAGGCGAGCTGTAATGAAGGAGCTTTCCGAGGTCCTGCAGGATTGGGAGGCCGTGATCGGCCTGGAGATCCATACCGAGCTCACCGCACTCGATACCAAGATGTTCTGCAACTGCAAGCTCAGCCACGACGACGAGCCCAACGCCAACGTGTGCCCGGTGTGCCTGGGGCTGCCCGGCGCCCTGCCGGTGCCCAACAAGCGCGCCATCGAGAGTATCGTCAAGGCCGGTCTCGCCACCAACTGCGAGATCCAGCGCCACTCGATGTTCTACCGCAAGCACTACTTCTATCCCGATATGGCCAAGAACTTCCAGACCACGCAGGGCCCGGTCGCCTTTGCCATGTACGGTCACCTGGACCTGGACGTGACCGGTCGCGGTGCCGCCGAGCGCCCCGACTGTGCGTTTGGCGAGGACGAGGCCCAGAGCCTGGCAAGCGCTTCGGCCAACGCCGAGGGCCTGTCCACATCCATGACGTCGACCATGCGCGAGGGCAATCAGCGTGCCGGCCACCTGGCCAGCTATGATGCGTCCAACCTGCAGATGCCCGAGCGTCGCGAGGACGGTTCCTACACGGTGCCCATCCGCATCCTGCGCATCCACATGGAGGAGGACGCCGCCAAGATGGTCCACGTGGGCGGCGCCGAGGGCCGCATTACCGCCGCTGCCGAGTCGCTCGTCGACTACAACCGCTGCGGCACGCCTTTGATTGAGCTCGTGACTGAGCCCGACTTGCGCACGCCCGAGGAAGCGCGCCTGTTTATGGAGAAGCTCCGTCGCATCTTTGTGACGCTGGGCATTTCCGATTGCTCCATGGAGAAGGGCTCCATGCGCTGTGACGGCAACGTGTCGCTGCGCCGCCGCGGCGAGACCAAGCTGGGCACCAAGACCGAGCTCAAGAACCTCAACTCGTTTAAGAGCCTGCACGACGGCCTTGCCTACGAGATCTGCCGTCAGGCCGAGGTGCTCGAGGAGGGCGGCATCATCTATCAGGAGACCCGCCACTGGGAGCCCAGCCGCAAGCGCACCGTGGTCATGCGTGTGAAGGAAACGGCAGACGATTATCGTCTGTTCCCCGATCCCGATCTGGCGCCGTTCGACCTGGACGACGAGTTTATCGATCGTTGCCGTGGCGAGATTCCCGAGCTGCCCGATGCCAAGTGCGCCCGTTTTGAGGTCGACTTTGGCATTAAGGCGGCCGATGCCGAGCAGATCGCCGGCGACCCCGAGTTTGCCGAGTTCTTTGAGGCGGCCGCTGCCGGTATGGCTGGCAAGGAGGCCCAGACGGTCGCAAACCTGCTGGTGAACGAGATGATCGCCTACCTTAAGGGCGCGGGCGTGTCGCTCGCCGAGTCCGGCATCGCGCCGGCTCAGGTAGCAGCCCTTGCCAAGCTGCTGGCGACCGATGCCATCAGCTCCAACCAGGCGCACGAGGTCTTTGAGGCCATGGCCCAGACCGGCGACGATCCCAACAAGATCGTCGACGAGCGCGGTATGCGTCAGGTGAGTGACGCCGGCGCGCTGCAGCCGATAGTGGACGAGGTGCTGGCAAACTGCGCCGATCAGGCGCAGCAGTATCGTGACGGCAACCAGAAGGTCATCGGCTTTTTGGTGGGCCAGTGCATGAAGGCGAGCCGCGGCAAGGGCAACCCGAAGCTCTTCAACGAGTTGCTGAGAACGTCGCTCTCGTAAGCGGGAACCCGGGAGCCCCGGCAGGGCGGGTGCTTCCTCAAAATTTCAAACAGTCCTGCGCAAGACGAAGGCCACATTAAGTGGCCTTCTTTGCGTGCGGAACT
>USDE01000147.1 GCA_900553345.1 uncultured Collinsella sp. | reverse complement strand
TTCGTAAAAGCCCATAAAACGAGGATGGCAATTCCAATCGCGATTGCCACACGACCTCGACCCCCGTTTTTCAGTAATCCAACGGCAAGGGCAAGTGGAAGAAGAAGATAGCCAGCTGTAGATCCTGTTGTGAACAACGTTACGACCAACAAGGCCAATCTAACTTTTGATGCTTTTTTATTAACCATGAACTCAACGGAAATCGCAAGGAGTAGATAAGAAGCAAAAATTCCGCTTTCCCAGAAAAAACCCATACTCTTGCTTGCGTCGATATACGCCTCAGCAAACTGAGAGACAATGAAGATGGTTTTGTAATGAACACCGTTGACGTTTTCAAACACGGGGAACGGTAAGTTTATCCCCAACCAATTTGTTGCAATCCAAACCAATAGAGACACAAAAGAGGTGGCGCACATAAGCCAGACAAAAATATGGCAGAGATGAAGAGGCCCTACCTTCCTGACACAAAGGTAGGCTAAAAGGATACAAACCATTAATGTCAAGGAATTCATGACATTTGAACTACTAAAATTGCCGATAGCAGAAAGCAAGACAGGAATCGTAAAGACAAGCGCACCGATCGTTAACGCCGTATTGTTCTTATCCGCGTCAGAAAGCGTCAGCAGAAGAAAACACGATATCAGAGCAAACGGTAGGCATAGCGACGAAAAGCCTATCAATGTTGAAACGGCGCTGCAGCTATTGAGGCATATTGAGAATCCGACGAAAGTCCCAATTAACAGCCAATCCAGCCTAACCGACAAGAACCGCCTAGCAAAGTTCATTTTAAACAACTTCGAAAAATGTATCTGGATTCTCGGGGTCGAAGGGCTCGTTGGCCCACATGACCGTCACGAGGTCCTCGGTGTCGGACAGGTTGGTGATGGAGTGCGTGTAGCCGGGAATCATCTCCACGGCTCGCATGTCGGAACCGGAGACGGTGTACTCGTCGACGGGGAACGGGTTCCCCTCTGAGTCCTCCCCCACTTTCCTCAGCTTGATGCTCGCGGTGCCGGAGACCACCAGGAACTTCTCCCACTTGCTCATATGCCAATGGTTGCCCTTGGTAATGCCGGGCCTCGAGACGTTGATGGAGACCTGGCCGCGCTCGGGCGTGCGCAGGAACTCCGTGAACGAGCCGCGGTCGTCCACGTTGGGCTTGAGGCCGTAGGCGAAGTTGCCCGGCTCGTAGTAGGACAGGAACGTGCTCCAGAGCTTCTTGGAGAAGGAGCCCTCCGAAAGGTCGGGCACCGACAGCGTCTCGCGGCTGTCGCGGAAGCAGTCGAGAAGGTAGACGATCTCGCCTAGCGACTTGACGTCAGTTTCCGGGACGTAGCAGAACTCGTCACCCTCTACCCTCACGAGCCCCTCGTAGCCGCAGCGGTGCTCCCCGCCGAGCAGCGCGCCCAGCATCTCGCCGACCAGGTCGTCGATGTAGAGGAGCTCCAGCTCCACGGAGGGGTCGTTGACGGTGTAGGGGCGGCCGTTGGCGATGGCGTCGCAGAAGGTGGCCACGGCGGAGTTGTATCGGGGGCGGCACCACTTGCCGTAGAGGTTGGGGAAGCGGTAGATGAGCACCGGCGCCCCGGTGCGCTCCGAGTACTCGCGGAACAGGCCCTCCCCCGCGAGCTTGGACTCGCCGTAGACCGAGCCCTCGAAGCGGCCCGACAGGCTCGCCTGCGCGGAGCTGGAGAGCATGACGGGGCACTTATTCCCGTGGCGCTCGAGGGTGTCCAACAGCGTGGAGGCGAACCCGAAGTTGCCCTCCATGAACTCGGACTGGTCCTTTGGGCGGTTGACGCCGGCCAGGTTGAAGACGAAGTCGGCGCGGGAGCAGAAGTCCTCCAGCTCGGCGGGCGTCGAGTCGATGTCGTACTCCATGACCTCGAGGGGAAGGAGTGACTGGTATTTCGCACGGCGGTCCTTGCCGTCCCTTATGTTCTTCAGCGCGCAGCAGAGGTTCCTGCCGACGAAGCCCCTGGCGCCGGTGACGAGTACGCGCACCCTACTGCACCGCCTCGTGCTCGCGGCCCTCGAGTGCCAGCTGCACGTACTCGGCGGTCTTGATCTTGGCGATGGTGCCCTCCACGTCGAGCCTCTCGGTGTTGTGGCTCGTGTAGGACTCGTCTGCCTGGGTCTCCACCTCGCCGTCCACGACGAACTTGTCGTAGTTCAGGTCGCGCGAGTCGCAGGACACGCGGTAGTAGCCGCCCATGTCCTCGGCGCGCAGCCGCTCCTCGCGGGTCATGAGGGTCTCGAAGAGCTTCTCGCCGTGGCGGGTGCCGATGACCTGGGTGCCCACGCGGCCGAAGACCTCCTGCACGGCCTCGGCGAGGTCGCCGATGGTGGAGGCAGGGGCCTTCTGGATGAACAGGTCGCCGGGGTTGGCGTGCTCGAAGGCGAACTGCACCAGGTCCACGGCCTCGTCCAGGTTCATGAGGAAGCGGGTCATGTTGGGGTCGGTGACCGTGAGCGGCTCCCCTTTTCGGATGCGGTCGATGAACAGCGGGATGACCGAGCCGCGCGAGCACATGACGTTGCCGTAGCGGGTGCAGCAGATGGTGGTGCGGCCGGCGCCGTTGCGGGCGTTGGCGTAGATGATGGACTCCATCATGGCCTTGGACTTGCCCATGGCGTTGATGGGGTATGCGGCCTTGTCGGTGGACAGGCACACGACGCGGTCGACGCCCTCCTCGATCGCGGCGTGCAGGACGTTGTCCGTGCCGATGACGTTGGTGCGGACGGCCTCCATGGGGAAGAACTCGCAGGAGGGCACCTGCTTGAGGGCGGCGGCGTGGAAGATGTAGTCCACGCCGTGCATGGCGTCGCGCACGCTCTGGGCGTTGCGGACGTCGCCGATGAAGAAGCGCACCTTGGAGGCGAGCTCGGGGGACTTCTCCTGCAGGCGGTGGCGCATGTCGTCCTGCTTCTTCTCGTCGCGCGAGAAGATGCGGATCTCCGCCAGGTCGGTGTTCATGAAGTGCTTGAGCACGGTGTTGCCGAACGAGCCGGTGCCGCCCGTGATCATGAGGGTCTTGTCTTTGAATGCGGAAGTGCCTGTCATAAATTAATCCTCCACTAGTTGAGTAAGTAATTTTTCGAGCTTGTCGAAGAACAGCTTCTTCGTGAAATAGCGTTCGTAATAAGCTTTTGCGTTATAGCCAAGCTGCCCTGTGTCGGAAAGTCCAGCAAATTGCGAGGCAATTCGTGCAAGGCCTTCGGCATCTTCGATATCGCAGCAGAAACCGCATTTGGCCTCATCAATTACTCGTTTGGTTTCACCAGAAAGCGCTGCCAAAATCGGTTTTCCAGCGGCCATATAAGTTGTTACTTTTCGAGGAAGGGTGTACGTGGCCATGGGGCTGTCTTCAAAAGTGACAACCATTGCATCGGAGGCACCGTAATATTTGGGCATATCCTCAATTGGCTTGCGGCCGTGGAATACAATGTTATCTAGGCCTAGTTCCGAAGCTCTCGATTTACATTGCTCCAAGCGCGACCCAGACCCAACAATATGAAAAACGAGGTTCTGATCTTTCTGAGTAATGCTGGCGGCTTCGACAATGGTTATAACGGACTGTGTTTGTCCCACATTACCGGCAAATGTTAAATTGACTTTCGATGAGTCATAGCCTTCGCAGGAGCACTTGGCGCAGTCAGAAAAAGCATCGTCAGCGTATTGGGGCAAGTATGACGAGGGCTCACGATTAATTCCAAGGCTGTTTGAAAAGTACTCGTCAAACAAAGGCGAGGTAACAGCAATACGATCAGCTTTCCTATAAATCCTTTTTGAGACGGCCGCCATCCATTTGTAGGGCAACGAGTTCTCTGAAAAACCGCCAGCCGTAAGACTCACGGGCCACAAATCAAAGCAATACAACAGCATCTTTTTATGATGCTTGCGAGCGTAGACAAGACCGGGATCTACCTGCATAACGGGTGAAAACTGATATCCTAAGACAACATCGAATTCTTCATTAAGCTTTCGAGCAAGCCGATTTGCGTTATGCCAAAAAGAGATATAGTTCTTTACGCGATTGAGCGCACCGGTTTTTCTAGGTTGCAAGTTGGCGCGATAAATGGTCACGCCATTATGATGCTCAATCTGCTTATGTCCACTTTTATACTCTTCTGGAATGTCAGAGTTGGGCATTCCAGTATTCGGCAGACCGGTGATAACAGAGACGCTATGCCCTCTTTTAACAAGTTCCTCACATACATCAGAAGTGTTAAAGGGCTCCGGCCAATAGTGCTGGCAAACGACAAGTATCTTCATTAGCGCGCGCCGTCGCCAGTGCTCACAACGCCAAGCGTTTTGAGCATAATCACTACGTCCATCTTGATGTTTCTTGTTTTGATGTACTGGAGGTCAAACATGACCTTCTCACTGGGAAGTAGATCGTAGCCACCTGTAACCTGGGCAAGGCCAGAAATGCCCGGACGCACCATGGTGCGGTAATGCCAGCCATGAATACGCTTCTCGAACTCTTCGCAAAACGCGGGACGCTCGGGGCGGGGGCCGATTAGGCTCATATCGCCCTTAAAGACATTCCAGAACT
>USDE01000146.1 GCA_900553345.1 uncultured Collinsella sp. | reverse complement strand
GATTATCGAGGTCTCGCGCGTCAATACTACTCGCGGACATTTGGACTTTAAGCTCATTCATTAACCGGCACGGAGTGAGTATCGGCAGAGCGTAGAGGGCGGTCTTTCGGGGTCGCCCTCTTTGCGCGTCTCTTGATTGCCCTGCCATGGGCTCGGCCGCTTCTTCATATGCTTTTGGGAGATGGGACCTACCAAAACAAACCTGTCCCTTTTTGGCAGGTTTACGAGAAAGCGGGGATGTTGTGGCAACGGTATATGGGTATGCGCGGGTGAGCACGCGTGATCAAAATTTGAATCGCCAGTTGGATGCGCTGAGCGCCTATGGTGTGGAGCCGGCGAATGTCTTTGCCGACCGTGCGAGCGGTAAGGACTTTGATCGCCCGCGGTATCGGGAATTGCTTCATGCCTTGGCTTCCGGCGACGTGTTGGTGGTGCTTTCCATCGATCGGCTGGGTCGAAACTACAGCGAGATACTCGAGGAATGGCGTCGTATAACCAAGGAACTTGGTGCGGCCATCGTTGTGCTGGACATGCCGTTGCTCGATACACGTGCGAGAGATTGCGGCGGATCGGATGTGACCAGCACGCTGATTGCCGATATCGTTTTGCAGCTGTTGAGCTATGTGGCGCAGGTGGAACGAGAGAACATCCACCGTCGTCAGGCGGAGGGAATCGCGGCGGCGCGGGCGCGCGGCGTGCGTTTTGGTCGACCCCGCAAGCCGTGCCCTCCGCAATTCGAACGAGTGCGCGATATCTATGAGGCGGGCAATATTACCCGGAGTCAGGCGGCAAAGCGCCTAGGCGTGTGCGTGGGGACCTTCGATCGCTGGATGCGCGAGACGGAGTAGGGCTGTCGGGGACGCGGGCTCAACGGCTACCGTCGCCCATCCAGACCCACTTGCCCCCGTTTGCATGTGGATGGGCACCAACATCCGTCGTGGCGCCCATACCGTACCATTGACGCCCATGCGAGACGTTAACCTCAAGATGGAAAACCGCGACCGCCTGTACGTCGGCGCTGGCTACAATATCGGCATCGGTCGCAGATGGCCATCGGTGCGCTGTCTGCCAGACACTTGTCTTTTCTAAGAAGGGAATCCCCATGGCAGTGCTGTTTGTTGAATATCCCAAATGCTCGACGTGTAAAAAGGCCAAGGCCTGGTTGGACGAGCATGGGGTTGAGTACGTCGATCGCGATATTGTTACAGACAATCCTTCGGCTGAGGAACTTGCGGCCTGGATTGCGCGTTCGGGGCTGCCGGTGCGTCGCTTCTTTAACTCGTCGGGCATGAAGTATCGAGAGCTTGGCCTGAAGGCACGCCTGGACGCGGGAATGACGGATCAGGAATGTTACGAGCTGTTGGCGACCGACGGCATGCTGGTTAAGCGCCCGCTGCTGGTGGGCGATGACTTTGCGATTCCAGGCTTTAAGGAAGCAGCCTGGACCGAGGTACTACTGTAGCAGCTGCGGAAAGCGCGTTCCGTTTTGGGCGTAGATTTTGGGTTGCGCTTTCCGCCGGCAGGTTCGCTCCGGTCAGTACTCAAGCTTTGCCCACTTATGCGGGTCGTAGATCTTTACCTGTTTGTTGGGCTTGCCGCTCCAGTACTCTTCGTCCATAAAGGGCAGGTATGCCTGAATGTTGGAGCAGATGAACGGGATTCGCTGTGCTTGCAAACGGTCGCGTTGGCGTTGCTCCAAATGGGTCTCCGAAATCACGACGGGAATACCGGATAGCTCCACGAGGCTTGCCTGAACTCGCTTGAGGTCGGGTAGCGTCGCGTGCCATGCCATTCGCATCATTAAAAATGAGGCGCCGCGATACGTTGCCTGCATGACTGTGATGGCGGGGCGTAGCGTGGGATGAATTTTGTGCCGATCTGGCCAAGGGGTGGCAGTTATCTCGAGGCCGAGGGTTTCCCATAGGTAATCAAGCTCTTCATCCATGTCGCCTCGATGTCCGCACGATAATTGGCATCCTGATTGTGTCACTATTGACAGCGACCAGAATGCAGCAATCCGTCAACGGTAATTGCGGTGCGCTTGCGGCATTTTGCCACTTGCATGCGGTTTGGCTTCACAGGTCCTTCATGGGTCGGGGCAAATTGGCCGATTTTCAAAAAAGTTAAAAATGGGGCTTGCGTCACCGTAGAACTTCCCGTATATTTCTTTCTTGCGCAAAGGCACAGCCGAGCGCAGCGATGCAGTCATTGGGATGTCGTCTAATGGCAGGACAGCGGATTCTGGTTCCGTCAATGGGGGTTCGACTCCCTCCATCCCAGCCATTGCATTTGCTACATATGGCCCGTTCGTCTAGCGGTTTAGGACGCCGCCCTCTCAAGGCGGAGATCACCAGTTCGAATCTGGTACGGGCTACCATGTTTTAGATTCCCGGTCTTTCGTAAGAAGGCCGGGTTTTTTTATTGCAAGTGGTCTGGTCTGTTAATCCCATTTGCCTCATAGCTTTACGTTTTGCTCATCTCCCATACGGGTACAATAGGCCAGATACTTTGACGGTCAAAAGGAGCCTCATGACGGAGTCCTCTCAGCATAGCCCAAAGCCCCAGGTCGAGGTTTCTGGCGGCGATGACAACAAGAGCGCGCGTCGCGGCGCCATCTTCATCGGCATTGTGCTGATCGGCTATATCGTCTATCTGGTCGTGACCGGGCAGATGGGACAGTTTTGGGCCGCTATGTCCAGCGTTCAGATACCCTGGCTCTTTGCTGCATGCTTTTGCATGTTTCTGTATCTCGTTTTTGGCATCGTGGCGTACGCGATCGCCGTTTGGCTCGACCCCGATTCGCCCGTCGGCATCCGCGACCTCATTTCGGTCGAGGCGAGCGGCATCTTCTTTGGCAACCTGACGCCCATGATGATGGGCTCTACGCCTGCCCAGATTTACCGCCTGACCAAAGCCGGCCAAAACGTGGGCGAGGCAGGTGCCACGCAGTTCACGCGCTTTATCGTTTACCAGTTTGGCCTGGTGGCATGGGGCGCCATTCTACTGCTCGCCCGTATGCCGTTTTTCGCCGAGCGGTATGGCGACATGACACTGCTGTGCGTCTTTAGTTTTGGCGGCCATTGCTGTATCCTGCTCGGCATCTTTGCCGTGGCGTTGATGCCCAAGACCGTCACGCGCGTCGCCCATTGCATCATCAATTGGCTCGAGCGAATGGGCGTCTCGGCTACAAAGATCGAGGGCTGGCGCACCTTTGTCGATGGCGAGATCTACTCGTTCTCCGAGAAATTCAAACTCTCTGCCGGCCATTTTTCTTCCATGCTGCTCACAGTTGTCATCACCATGCTGCAGCTTGCGTTTTTCTACCTGGTTCCGTACTTTTTGATGCTCTCCTTTGGCCACCACGAAGTCGACTTTTTCTCTGTCATGGCCGCGAGCGCCTTTGTCCAGCTGCTGAGCTCCGCCGTTCCGCTGCCCGGCGGCACCGGCGGCGCCGAGGGTGGCTTCGCACTTTTCTTGGGTCACTTTTTTGGCACGGCATCGACTGCCGGCTATCTGCTGTGGCGTCTGATCACCTTTATCGCGCCGACCATTTTGGCCGCCCCGCTGCTGGGCCTTAAGAGCGCTCATAACGAGAGTATCCATGCACGCTGGGACCGTGTGATGCGAAAGTTCGGGCGTGCGCCTCAGACGCCCTCTACGCCCGTTAAGGCGCATCCTGCGTGCCAGGTTACCGTGGACCCCAATCAGCGTGCTCAAAAGGCTGCTGTGGCCTCTAAGCCAGCCCGCAAGACCTACGTTCGTCAGACTGGCGACGGTATTCGCGTTTCCCCGTCGGCGCTCAATAAAAAGAAGAGGTCCTAGGGCTCAGTGGGCGAGTCGTGCGTTCTTGATGACGCTCGTCATTGCGATGATAGATGTAGGATAATCCTCTTACGTTGATTATCTCCCACATGTAGAGGACTTACAGGTGGGCAGTTGACATGAAGGGGACACGTCTATGGCTACCACCAAACCGCGCCTTGACCGTCGTATCGTCCGAAGCCGCAATGCGATTCTTTCGGCGTTTGAGCGACTGCTCATGGAAAAGCCCCTGGCCGATATTACGGTGAGCGCCATCGCGCGCGAGGCAAATGTGGACCGCAAGACCTTCTATGTGCACTTTGGCACGGTCGATGGCTTGCTCAATGCCATTGCCGTCGATGTGGTAGAGATGATTGTGGATTCGGTCGAGAAGACGCTTTCCTCCATGGGTGGCGACACCAACGAGCGCGCACTTGGCGCTGCGGCGTCCTTTTTCAAGACCGTTAACGAGGCACTGTGCAACAACCTGGTGCTTAATCGCCAGTTGATTGAAAACATTCCGCTCGACGACTTTATGGCTCGTCTGCGCGTGCCGCTTGAGCACGAGATTGCCGAGCGCAATCTGCTGCCCGAGGGCCTAAAGGACGAGATGTTCGATTACTACCTGGCGTTTTTGCTGTCTGGTATTATCGGCATCTATCGCGCGTGGGCTTTGTCCGATGGCTCGGTTCCCATCGAGCGCGTCTCGGCGGTCGCCAACGACTTGACGTTGAATGGACTATCGAGTCTGGAATCTCGTTTCGAATAGCACTAGCGCCT
>USDE01000145.1 GCA_900553345.1 uncultured Collinsella sp. | reverse complement strand
GCAACTGCGTTAGGGATGTGGATGTCGGGCGGCTGTCTTCGGGCTGGCTAGTCCTGGGCCTTGATGCTCGGCAGGAGAATCTGGGCGAGGTAGTCGGTCTCGAGTTTGGTCGCGGCGTCTGCCTTGCCGTCTTTACCGACCAGGTCGTTTTTGATCTGGCTGTATGTGTAGCGGTTGCCGGTCGTGAGCTCGACAAGCTCAATCGCCGTGTCCATGGGGTAGGTCGACACGGGGTTCTGCGTGCGCCCGTTGATGGTTTGCGGAATCACGTACGGATAGACAGGGCCGCTGGCGTAGACGGTGTAGTCGTTGCCCAGGCTGACCGTGCCCAAAACCGTATCGCCGTCATCGGGGGTAAAGGTCTCGCCGTCGCGCACTGCGACAAGCGTCACGAGCGGTGTGTTGGTGTCGCTGTCCAGATAAATGCACAGCGTGCTGCCGTTTTGCCAGGTTGCGACCTTGCCATACCACTCAACCGGAATATCGAGCTGATACAGGTTCGTCGCCTTGTGCCGAGCGTCGGCATCGCGGGCGGACTGAGCCTCGCTTGCGCTTACGGCGTTGGTGGCGGCATCGCGGCGCGTAATTGCCGCCTGCTGGAGTATCTTTGCCGCGGCGGCAGAGCTTGCGCCCCCTGCCTCGGCATACTTGGCGGCGGCATCGATCTGGTCGTCAGTCACCGTGTCGGCCGAAGGTACCTTGAGCTTAAAGGTGGCTTGAGCGCGCAGATCCTGCCCATCGCTCTTAATGGTGACCTGCGCCTTGGTGGTCGGGACGGTGTAGATGGTGCCGTCTTCCGCGATGGGGGATCCAGCAATGGAGAGCGTGTAATCGCCGGGCAGCAGCTTAATGCCGCGACCGTGCTCGTCAACGTAGAGCGTTTCGCTCACAGAGGAGCCGTCGGAGTCCTGGCCACTCACCTGCACGGGGATCTTTGAGCCGGTGGAGCAGTCGAGCCCCGCGGCATGTACGCCAATTTGCACCGACATCATCGTGTGCGCACTGGCGGCGACAGCGGCAGCCTGCTCTTGCTGATATCCGTTCCAGGCAGCATAGCCTGCGCCGCCGGCGACGAGCGCGACGGCCACAACGCCGGCAACCATCAGGTTGCGGCGCCTGGGCGACATCTTACGATGACGAACCTCGGCTTCGCGTGCCGAAGGAACGGACGGTAGGGGAATATCGCCCATGGCGATGGTCTCGTCCACGGCAGGCGCAGAGCCTAAGCCAGGGAGCTCGCGGGTCAGCGAATCTTCGGCGGGCAAGCTGTCGAGCAAGATGGTTTCCTCGCTCGTGTCGGATTCGGGCTGGTCGTCGGCCTCGCATTCGGATTCCTCGTGCCCCGCCTCGTCTTCGGTGGGCGCGGCGCCATCGTCTTTTGCATCCTGATCATCGGGCTGCGCTTCGATTTCCGGCTCATCTCGCACATCAACGCTCGAATCGTCAAACGCAATCTCGGCCAGCGCAATCCGGTCAAGGCTCTCCAGGGCCTCAGCGCATGCTTCTGCATCTTGGGCCGCATCCTCTTGGCTCATCGTCTCATCTTTCATATATCCCCCAAGCTCAATATCGGGACAACACTGTACCCAAAAATGGAGCCATATAAAGCGCATGCGAAATATAAGATCCGATTTAACCCGAGTGCATCGTTTAGCCGCATCCTCGCGGCAGCAAAAAGCCCCCGGAACGTGAACGAATCACATTCCGGGGGCCCTGCAATGCGTTGAGTTGCGCGGAGCCGGTTATGCGGCTTCGTACTCAAGCGATGTTTGCGTCAGGCGCGTTACTCGGCGTGCGCGTAATCAACCTTGGCGCGGCGAGCGGTAGCCTTCTCCCAATCGCTGGTGCCCTCAAAGACATCCTGCTTGTAGGGATTGCGACCGAGCTTCTTGGCGCGGTAGGCGATGTAGATGATCGCGGCGACGTTGGCGATCAGCGCGGCAATCGAGACCGCGGTGGCGGCGCCTGGGTCGAGCGTGGAGTGGGTCACAAAGATGGACTCCTCCTGGAAGAACGGGAACACCTGGGCAAACATGCACCAAATGGCCAGCGTAAAGGCGCGGTTCTGGATCCAGCCGCCCTTGTTCCAGATAAAGGCGGCGACGGTGGGCGCCAGCAGCAGCGCAAAGCCGCAGAACCAGGAGTGGGTGGGCAGGCAGTTGTAGGTTTAGCAGAAGTTCCAGATATCGTAGGCGATGATGTAGACCCAGGTCATGTCGGGCCACAGCATGTCGGTCTTGTCCTCGGAGGCGTAGACGCTCCACCAACCGGTCATGCAGAAGATGTTGATGAGACCGGCAATGCCGTTGAACACGTTGTTCCAGCCGGCCAGCTGCGTAGCACCTTCGGAGGTGACCCAAGTGGACTGGCCCAGGACAAAGAAGTGATAGGCGCTCTCGAAGTCGGACACGACGGCGATCAAGATGTTGATGGCGACGATCACAAACGGCCACGCGCGGAACCAATGCGCCTTGCCGATCTTGCCCCACTGATACTTAATGGCGATGAAGCCCCAGCAACCGGCCAGCGCAGCGTATACCTTGGCGTAGTGGAACCAGCTGTTCTGGTACACATGGGTGGGGTTGGTGAGCGCCCACTCGGCACCCTGCGAAACGCCCACGGCGATAGCGACGCAGTAGATGGTCATGGCCAGCGGAGCCACGCCAAAGATGATGGCCGCGCCCAGCTTGGTGCGGCGGCCGACCTCGTTGAGCACGATCAGGCCAATAAAGACCATGGCCCAGCCGGCCCAGTGGATAAGGGTATCGCTAACCCAAACATCGAACAGCATGCTGCTCTCCTTTCACACGCCCGCGGCCCCTCTTCTGATCGCGGGCAGTTTGGCCAAATGTCGTCAGTTCTGGGGCTTGCGCTCCGGATACTTGGCGGTATAGCCCTCGATGTGGAGTGTCGAGGCGATGATTTCCTTGACCGTCTCGTCGGGCACATCGGGGTGCGTGCGGATGTACATCAACAACCCCATGATGAGGGTGTAGAACGTCTCGTAGACATGGTCGATGCGTAGCTCATGATGGGCGACAAAATCCACCACGGTGGTGTCGCAGACATACTGCGCCACGCGCTGGACCACGTTGTGCAAAAAGCCGCCGTAGAGCGCGCCGCTGCTCGAGGTGAGCGTACTCGGCAGCTCGTGGCCGCTGGCGTCCAGGCGCTTAAAGAGCGGGTCGAGTGCGCCCTCGATATCGCCGACGGTGCGGCTGGCATTCCACTGCTCGAGCTCGGAGATAAAACCGTCGATTGCCTCGTCCATGACGGCGGTGACGGCGGCGTCCATATCGGCAAAGTAGTGGTAGAACAGCGAGCGCGTGCAGCCGGCGCGTTTGGTCACGGCCGATACCGATAGGTGGGACACGCCCAGCTCGGAGCTTACGGTGCGCACGGCATCGAGGATCTCGCGACGGCGTTCGTCGCCCGTCAGGCGCTTTGCCGCGCTAGCGGATGCAGGGACGGCATCGACCACAGAGGTACCTGCTGCGTTGTTGCCCATGTTTTGCCGCCTTTCATCCTCTTTTGCCTGACCGTTCGCCTAACAGTCTTGAATATTGTTGACGGTTCGTCAATACTATTTTTGACACAATGTCAACAATGGTGGGTGAACGGCATGGGGGTATGTCCGGCCTGCAAAAAAGAGGGGCACCGCGGCCCTGTCGTGCTGCGGCAAGAGAAGGGACAACCATGATTCTCAACGGACCGGGAATTAGCTACACCGAGCCCGATATCGGTTCGGAGTTCGTGCCGCCGCTGCCGGAGCATCCGCGCGAGGCCATCGTCAAGCTGTGCGAGCACTGCACCAACCGTCTGCTGCATCGCGACGAGCTGCTGGGCTACGAGTACTGGTCGTTTGCCGAGGCCGCAACCGACGAGCAGGCCGAAGTGCTCTGCAAGATGAAGATGCGCCGTCCCTATACGCTGCCCGAGATGGTCAAGCTCACTGGCATGCCCGAGGCCGATATCGAAAAGATGCTCGACGACATGAGCTACACGGGTCTGCTCGAGTATAACTGGGAAAACCCCGAGCGCGCCAAGCAGTGGGTGCTGCCCATGCTGGTGCCGGGTTCTGCCGAGTTCCTCAACATGCGCGTGGGCCAGCTCGAGGAGCATCCGGTCTACGCCAAGTTCTTTGAACAGGCATCCAAGGGGCCGCTGTCCAAGGCCACGCCGATGGTGCCGCCCGGAGGTGCCGGTATCGGCATGCACGTCATTCCGGTCGAGAAGGCCATCGATGCCGCGAGCACCTCGGTGCCTATTGAGCATATCGAGCACTGGCTCGACAAATACGAGGGTAAGTATGCTGCCGGCACCTGCAGCTGCCGCGCGAGCCGTCGCGTGATGGGCGAGGGCTGCGCCGACGACCCGGCCGATTGGTGCATCGCCGTGGGCGATATGGCTGACTACGTGGTCGAGACCGATCGTGGTCATTACGTGACCCGCGACGAGGTCTACGACATTTTGCGCCAGGCCGAGGACAACGGCTTTGTGCACCAGATCACCAACATTGACGGCGAGAACAAGATCTTCGCCATCTGCAACTGCAACGTCAACGTGTGCTACGCCCTGCGC
>USDE01000144.1 GCA_900553345.1 uncultured Collinsella sp. | reverse complement strand
TACCGGCAAAACGGTCATCGGCGGCGAGCGCCTCGCGCAGGGCATCGACATCATCGGTCGTAAAGGACGTACCCAGCAGGCCGTTAATCTCGGTCAGGTTGGGCTTTACGAGCTCAGGCTTAGCGTCGGACTCCAGCGCGGCCTCCAGCGATGCACCCGAGGTGTCGAGCAGCACCTTGGCGCCCGCCTCCTCGGCGATCTTGACGAGCTCGGCATAGTAGCCGGCATCGACGCCACGCGGCAGCGAGCCCGAAAGCGTCACGACGTCCGCCTTCGCTGCAAGCTCGGCAAACTTGGCCGTAAAGGCCTCGAGCTCGGCCGGGGCGATCTGCGGGCCGCTCTCCAGCAGCTCGGTCTGATTGCCCTCATGCAGGATATTCAGGCAGATGCGCGTCTCACCAGCAATAGGCACAAAGTCGTTCTTGACGCCGTCGGCATCCATAAGCTCGGCCATATAGGCACCCATGTGGCCGCCGAGCAGGCCGGTCGCGAGCACATCGTCGCCCAACTGCAGCAACACACGGCTCACGTTGAGGCCCTTGCCGCCAGCGGTCTTTTCGGGCGTCACACGGTTAACATCGTCGATGATCAGCTTGTCGAGCTGATAGCGCGTATCGATCGACGGGTTCATGGTAACGGTCAGAATCATATTGAACTCCTGTTTCCGGGGCACGGCACGCGCGGCCCCAAACATACGATAGCTCGTTAAAGGATCTCGATCTCAAAGCCGCGGGTGACGGTCTCCCCCGGCTTGGCAACCAGGCAGCCACGCTTGTGCTCCAGAATATCGTCCTCGTCGGAGCAGGTGGACAGGCCGCCCCACGGTTCCACAGCCACAAAGTCGCCCTCGGGCTTGCTCCACACAATCAGGTATGGCATATCGGGGAACGTCAGGCGCACGCCCTTGTCCTCGGTTTTCTTGGTCAGCGTAACCACGCGGCTCTCGAGCACGTCAAAGATGGTCTCCGCGAAGTCGAAGAGTTCGTGGGTCAGCGGCAGGTTCTGGTCGATCATGGGGTTCTTGCTGCGATGCTCAACATCAATCAGGCCCGTCGAGGGAACGGCAGTACAGAGCTCGGCGGCCTCGCGCTGCTCAAAACGGAGCTCGTAGTCGTCGTAGGACTCGCCCTCGTCAAGCGGGCACTTAAAGCCAGGGTGACCACCCACAAAGAACGGCATGTCCTCGGTGCCCTCATTGGTCACCTCGTACGACACGGCCACCTTCTCCGCATCGATCGTGTAACGAGCAACGATCTTAAACGGATACGGGTACTGCTCGAGCAACTCGGCATGGTCGGCAGAGCTTAAGCTCAGCACAACCATGTTGTCGCTCTGCTCCTCGAGCTTCCACTCCTGCTTGCGAGCAAAGCCGTGGCGGGCGAGCTTGACCTCGCGGCCGCCCATGGTCATTGCGCGACCGTCACGAAGGCCGCCGCAGATCGGGAAACAAATGGGTGCCTGGCCCGACCACACCGCCGGGTCGCCCTGCCACAGGTACTCACGGCCGTTGGCCGTAATAGAAGTGAACGACCCGCCCGCCGTGCTCAGTGCCACGCGGATAGAACCGTTATCAAGAACAAACTCCATAGGAGCCTTCCCTTTCTTACGACAGCCCGCCAAGTCAATAGGGCTGATAGAAAACCGGCCCGCGCCCCCTCACAGAAACGCGAGCCGTCAATTGAAAAGCTGCAGAATACCGGGTCCCGCCAAAACGAAGCCCACAAGCTCAGCAAGCAAACGTGTTATCGGAGCAGCTTACTGAACCAGAAAGATTCGCAACAACAGCGGTAACCCCACAGGTACCCCCAACGTCAGCGAGAAGTCAGCTGGCGAGGCAAGGTGCCGTGAAGCGAGGCGGCATTGACCTTCTGGTCATGCCGCCGAAGCTGAACGGCAGATTGCCCGCCAGATGGCTTCGCAGCGTCGGCCGGTCCGGCGTTCGGTAGAACGCCGGAACCCCTTAGTCGTGGTACTCGCCGCGGTCCCACTTCTCGAGGAACTCGTCAAAGAAGTGCGGGTCAGCCTGAGCCTCGGCGTCGGCCTTATTGCAGGCGTCGATCTTGGCGATCAGGGCGTCGTGCTCGGGAGTCTTCTCGTAGGGCTCCTCCAGGAAGGCAAGCATGATATCGGCCATCAGGAACTCGCCGGTGATCTTGCCACCAAAGCCCACGATGTTGGCGTTGAGCTCGCGACGGGCATACAGGGCAGAGGTCATGTCGCGGACCAGGGCGCAGCGGGCGCCGGGAACCTTGTTGACGGCGTTGGTGATGCCGATGCCGGTGCCGCACAGGGCCACGCCAAAGTCGGCCTTGCCGCTGGCAACAGCCTCGCCCACGGCCTTGCCATAGATGGGATAGTGCGTACGGGTGTGGCTGTAGGTGCCGCAGTCGAGCACCTTGTAGCCAGCCTGCTCCAGGCGGTCGGCCAGATAGATCTTCTCGTCCGTAACGATATGGTCGCAACCGATTGCGATGGTCTTCTTCATCAGAACGTCCTTTCGTCTGAATTCACAAGTTGAGGTAGAAGTTCGAGTTCTCGGTGGCTCTCGTTAGGCCATCTTGTTGAGCATGTCGACACGGATCTGGTGACGGCCGCCGGCGTACTGGGCGCGCAGGAACTCGCGGGCGATCTTCTTGGCGACCTCGGTGCCCACAACGCCCGGGCCCATGGTGACCATGCGCGAGCCGTTGTGCTCGCGGGTCATGTAGGCGGAACGCTCGTCGGAAATGTTGGCGACGACCATGCCCTTAATCTTGACGGCGGCCATATAGGAGCCGACGCCGTACTTATCGAATGCGAAGCCCTGGGAATCCTTGTGCTCCAGCAGGTCCTTGGCAACGGCGGTCGCGGAATCGACAAAGTCCGCGGCAGGGGTCTCGGAATAGTCGACGACCTCGTGACCGTCGGCGATGAGCATCTCCTTGATGGACTCCTTCATCGACATACCGTCGGCATCGGAAGCGATTACAACCCTCATGACATCCTCCTTGAGAGATACGCAGGTGCGTAGTTCCTGTTTGGAAGTGTTGAATCGCGTTCAGGTCCGGGCATCTGAACGTGCGGTTCTTCACTGTTCGTGTTTATTTGAACACATTCGAACATAAACTGCAACAACTATTTGTTTATCTTTGTTCTTTTTTGAGCAAATACCGTTCACAGGTGATTGCTGACCGTTTGGACCCGGCGCGGACGTAGCGACCATGTGTTCAACAAACAAAAGGGCGACCGAGAACGTGTCTCGACCGCCCTTCTCACGGTTGATCTTCCAAAGATCGCTTTGCCGCCTACTCAGACTGCCCGCTCTTCTTGGCATGTTTGGACGGACCGCTCATGAAACGACCCGTCAGATAGTTCGCGGGACCGGAGATATCGATCCCCAGCAGCACGTGTCCTAGCCATAGGAACGCCGCGAGCACCAGTAGAGGAATCACACACGAGGTCACGATCATTACGATGACGCCTTCGATGAGGTCGGTCACCTGCTGCACGATCTCGTCGGTCATCTGCTTGGCACCGCTGGTTACCGACGTAACAAGGCTCGATGCCCCATCGGTCAACTGCTCGAGCACGTTTTTGGACTCCGTGGCCTCGGATTTTTTCTTGTTCGATTTTGAGCTGGTCTCGGCTGACTTGTCCGTGGTGTCGGCTGCGTCCGCAGCCTTTTGCTCAGCTTGCTCAATACTTACGCGATACGTTTCATCGACCTTCTGCGACACCCATACGCTCGCAGGCACGAGTGCCATGCCGATCACGGCAACCACCAGCACGCGTGTCGCCACACGGCGCAGGACAGCGCTCGTGCTCCAGCGCCCGTGAATGCCGAGCGACACCGCAAAGAGCACTAACGCAAACGGGATTAAGATGCCCAGGCCAACCGACCACAAAATCGTGAGCAGATATTTCTCTAGGTATAGCACGGCAAGCACGATACCAAGGTTGCCTGAAAGCTGCGCGAGCTGCTCGGCAACCGGCGTTCCCGTATCACCCGGCAGTGCGGTAATGCCCGCAGACAGCGCCACGCACGAGGTCGTGAGCGCCAAAACATTGCCCTTCTTTTGATCGATGACCTCGATGGTGGAGTCCCAAGTTTTGGTATCGGCGAAATGCGGACGAGCTACAAAGCCCGACAGCAACGCCAGCACCACGAGCGCAACGATGATACCGATCTGCAGTTTTTTGTTTGCGCACACGACATCGGACAGGCTGGGCTGCAGCTCGGTTACCGTCGTGTGCTCGGTTATCTGGACAGGACGCCCATGAGCCATCTCGTGCGCGTCTCTTTTTTGTATTGACCCGTTATCCGGCATTTGGATACCTCCTCATTCCGGCGTTTAATGCGAAAGGAAGTATACCCACCGAGCAAAAATCGAACGGGAGGACCAACGGAGCGCACCAAGACTGTCCCCAATGACTAGTCGTTTAAGAACGCCCCCAATGACTATCTCGGGATGAGTTGCGGTGGAATAGGGATTGTTTTGCGCCCGCCGGCCCCTATTCAGCCCCTATTTCACCGCAACTTGAAGGAGAGCAGAAAAAGCCCTGCCGCGGGTAGTGAACTGCCTCCCATTTCTTGGACATGAGAAATGGGAGGCTTTCTTTATGCGCG
>USDE01000143.1 GCA_900553345.1 uncultured Collinsella sp. | reverse complement strand
GGACGCCGCACCCGGCACGTCGAACGGGGGCAGATCGTCCCCGCCGGCATCGGCAGCAAAACCACCGACCATAGCATCGTCGTAGGGCACCTGCTCGGATTCCCATGGCGCAGCCTGCGCAGGCGGCTGAGCCATGGGGACGGACGCGCGCTCGGGCGCTCGGGGCGCGGGCTCGGTCGGGAGCTTGCCCGTGGCAGGAGCACCGGCAGGGTTGTCGGAGCGCAGCCAAGGGGCCTTGGCCAGGTCGGATGACTTGGGCGCAGGCGCGGCAGCGGACTTGGGCGCGGGGATCGGAGCAGCCGGTTTGGGCGCAGCGGGTTCAGGCGCCGACGGGGTCGGTGCCGCTACCGGCGCCGCTTTTGGCTGCGTCGCGCTGGCGCTCGAGGATGCAGGGGGCACCGAGGACACGGGTTGCGGGTCCGCAGATACCGCAGCCCGTGCAGATGGAGAATGCTCCTCATGTTGAGGAGCCGGCGTGCCACCCCCATCCAGGACATAGTCGACGGTACGACGACCGAAGACCGCGCAGACCGTCGGCAGGACCACCGACTGCGTATCGGCGCGACCGAGCATCTTGATGGCAAAAGTCGAACCCGCGGGGAACGAGACCGTGAGCTTGGAGCCGTCGTCGGCCGTGGCGCGGGCGTTGAGCAAAAGCCCTGCGTAGGAGGCCTGACGAGCCTTGACGCGCTCGACGACCTCGGCCCATTTGCGCTGGAGCTCGCCGGCGTCCTCAACCGCGGGGGTCTCGGCAGCACCGGCGGCGGCAACCTGGGCGGCGTTGTTGGGCTTGGACACCGACACGGTCGATGCAGCAGGCGCGGAAGCCGGAGCCGCAACGGGCTGAGGTGCAGGCGTTACAGGTCTGGGCGCCGGCGCAGGAGCCGCGGACTTGGTCGCAGGCTGGGCAGCCGGAACAGCAGCGCCGCGGTCCCAAGGCATACCGCCCTGGCGCGCGGACGTAGCAGCGGGGGCAGCGGATGCCGCCGGAGCGGCAGCACGAGCGCCCGAAATGAGCGTCGGCTGTTGGGCAGCAGCGGGTACGGATGCTGCAGGCGCGGCGGCCTGAGCAGCAGCCACGCTCGCCGGCACGGCGCCGTTGGCAATCATGGCCTCCAGGCGTGCCACGCGCTCGGCCAATGCCTCAATCGTTAAATCGGCCTCGGGACGCGCCAGACGCGTGCAGGCAATCTCGAGCACCAGGCGCACGTCGCTCGCGCCCCTCATCTCCAGTGCGGCATCGTCGAGCACCGTCAGCACGCGGGCCAGGCGGTCGGCAGGATGCTCGCCAAAGGCAGCGGCCTCGGCAGCAAGCGCCTCGGCCTGCTCGGAGCCGCCCTCAAACAGCTCGGCACGGGCACCGGCAACGCAGGCAACGTACACGTCGCGCACATGCGCCACCAGGTCGCGCGTCAGCTCCAGCAGGTCATTGCCCTCCTCGACCTGCGCACGGATCAGTCCATAGAGCTCGGCAACATCGCGATCGGCAATGGCGCGGGAAAACTCGCCCAGAATCTGGTCCGAAACCTCGCCCAAAAGCGAGCGGGCGTCGTCCGCATGCACAGAACCGTTGCCAAAGACGCTCAGCTGCTCCAGCGTGGAAAGCGCGTCGCGCATACCGCCCTTGGCATGGCGCGCCACAATGGCGAGTGCCTCGTCGTCGTAATCGAAGCCCTCCTGCTCGCACACGTAAGACAGGCGATGCTCGATATCCTCGTTGCCGATGCGGTGGAAATCGAAGCGCTGGCAGCGTGAGAGAATGGTCTCCAGAATCTTTTGCGGGTCGGTGGTGCACAGCACAAAGATCACGTGTGCCGGCGGCTCCTCAAGCGTCTTGAGCAGCGCGTTGAACGCCGCCGTCGTGAGCATGTGGACCTCGTCGATGATATAAATCTTGTACTTGCCGCGCACTGGGGCAAAGTTGACGGAGTTGATGATCTCCTCGCGCACGTTGTCCACGCCGGTACGGCTTGCGGCATCGAGCTCGTAGACATCGGGGTGGTTACCCTCGGCAATGAGCTCGCACTCCTCGCAAGTACCGTCGGGCATGCAGCCGCTTGCACCCTCGGCGCGCGCCGCCTCGGCATTGCGGCACAGCAGCGCCTTGGCCAGAATGCGCGCCATGGTGGTCTTGCCCGTGCCGCGCGGTCCGCAGAACAGGTAGGCGTGGGACAGGCGCCCCTCGGTGATGGCGTGCTCGAGCGTCGAGACGATATGCTGCTGGCCCACCACGGAGTCGAAGGTGAGCGGGCGATACTTTCGGTACAACGATTCCATGGGTGCTCCCCCGGGTATACTGAGTCTTGTTGCCGCGACGGCCATGCGGTCGCACGGCATACTGCATTCATAATAACCCGTACGGCGAGCCCGCCGCGATAGGAGTCCAAAGAGCATGGCAGACGCAGAGAGCAACCTCGTTCCCTCCGAAGCAGCCGACCAGGTCGAGGTCGCGCTCAAGGAGCAGGCCGCAGCCGACGACGGCATCCTGTACCTCAACGAGTACCAGTACGAAAACGACCTGGTCACCGACTTCGCCCGCCTGGTCGCCTCGCCCAGGCGTCGCGGCTCCCTGTACGTCACCGCCGCGATTGCCGCGCTCATCGGTATCGGCATGCTGGTGGCCGGCGACAACTGGATCAAGTTTGGCGTCGTCCTGATCGTATTCGGCGCCTTTTTGGCCTGGTGGAGCAAGAACCTTCACCACACCCTCGCCCGCGACTTTATCGACGCCGTTGAGGCCGACGAGTCCATGGGTGGCCGCTATCGCCGCGTCGCCGCCAACGAGGACGGTCTGATGGTATGGGCTAAGAGCGGCAAGTCGCAGTTCTTCCCGTTTGAGAAGCTCGACCACGTACTCGACGGCGAGCGCATCTTTGTAGCCATGTTCGCTGACCAGGGCGTGACTATCCCTAAGGACACCTTTGTCCGCGGCGATGCCGAGCAGTTTGGCCCCTTCCTTAAGGCGCGCATCAACAAAAAGCTCCGCATCGAGACCAAGAAGAAGAAAATGAAGGCCGAGAAGGCTGCCGCCGAGGCCAAGCGGGGCGACAAGGCCGACAAGCCCCAGGACAACAAGGGCAAGCAGCGCAAGCAGAAGAAGAGCAAGAAGAAGCGCTAAGGCCAAGCCAGACAGGCAGCCTCGCATCCCGCCATCCTCCCCATGCACCTGAGCGTGCTACACTAGCAGCATCTATGCCACCGCGAATGGCTCGGCCCCGCGCCCGCCGCTCGCAAACGAACTTTAAACGCACGAGGGTTGGCCATGCCGCTTTTCTCGCAACATACCGCCCGGTTCTCGCCGGACGTTCCCTTGGAGGGCACTAGCTCTCGCGAGCTGCTCAAGCGGTACCAGCCGCTCGAAACGCTTGCGACCGGCGGTTTTGGCTCCATCGAGATTTGCCGCGACACACACCTGCGCCGTCGCGTGGCCATTAAGCGCATCCCCCTCACAGACGGCGCTGGCATGCCCGCCAGCGACATTATGGATGTGCTGCGCGAGGCGCATACCGCCGCCATGCTTCAACATCCCAATATCGTGCAGGTTATCGACTTTACGCACGACACCGCCTATGCCTACCTGGTCATGGAATATGTCGACGGCATGTCCCTAGCCGAGTTTTTGCATCGCGTGGACGGCCATTCGCTCACCTTTGACGAGGCCGCTGCCATTGCCGACGCGCTGGGCCAGGCGCTCACCTTCGCCCATAGCAACGGCGTGCTCCACCTGGATATTAAGCCCGCCAACGTGCTCATCGACCACTCGGGCAATGTAAAGCTCACCGACTTTGGCATGGCGCGGCTGTCGTCTGCCGGCGGCTTTGGCGGATCGCGCGGCGGCACCATCGGCTACATGCCACCCGAGCAGCTCGACATCGAAACTGGCACGGTTGACGAGCGCGCCGATGTCTTTGCCCTCGCCTGTGTGATCTACGAGGGCATGTGCGGCAGCGCTCCCTTTATGGCGGCCACGCCCGGCGACTCGCTCGGCCGCATCATCGGCGGTGCCACCTATCCCAGCGAGCTCATCCCACACTTTCCCCCGGGAGCCGAGGCTGCACTCATGAGTGCCCTCTCCCCCATGCCGCAAGACCGCCCTAACAGCATCGAGGCATTTTGCGACCAGCTGCTCGCCGGCTTGGGCAGCGTGCGCGAGGGCCGTCGCAGCCTGGAGCAGATGGTGGGCGAGCTTTCGGATGACGAGCGCGCGGCAGACGGTATCGAGCCATCGAGTTACGCGGATGACACCGTCGAGGTCGACCCCGCACTTGGTTGGGCGGGCACGCGCTGGAGCTGCGCGCGCAACTACACCATGCGCGCCATCTCGGCGCTCTCATGCGGAGCCTTTAGCTTTTTGCTTATGCAGACAGCGGGCGTCGCGGCGCTTCCCGGGCTGGTCGTGGCGGCCATCGCTATTGGCGCGGCGGCAGGCTTGGCCCCGCAGATCGGCTCGGCCATCTCGGCCGTGGGCTTTTTGGTGCTCATGGCCAACGCCACCATGCAGACGCAGGGCATCCTGTCGATGCTGCCGGTCGCGGTCATTTTTGCCGCCGCCATGTCCGGTTGGTGGATTGCCTGGGGACGCACCGAGGCAGCTGCGAGCGCGGCGCTCACCTGCGCGCTTGCGCTGGGTTGCCTAACC
>USDE01000142.1 GCA_900553345.1 uncultured Collinsella sp. | reverse complement strand
GCAGCCCTGGCCGATGCGCTCGAGGCTCAGAAGCCCGTGCTGCCCGACGGCTCGCCGATGACGGTCGAGCGCCTACAGCTCATAGGCAGCGACTTTGGCATGAAGCCGAGCTTTGAGCGCATGCATTGGACTATCGATCACGCTTTTGTTACTGGCGACGGTACGCTGAGCTGCGGCTCCTCGGTATCCGACAGCTTTTTGATGCGCGCCTTCGAGCGCACCAACACACGCACGAACCCGCTGTACTGGACACTGCAGGAGTTTATCTACGCCGACGGCGACACCATGCCCATTCGCTGGGCCGCAGCAGAGGAGAAGGCCCATCGTGCCGAGTTCGACACCCTCGCGCGCCCGCTCATGTTTACCGGCGAGGCCATGTTCCCGTGGATGTTTGAGCAGATGCCCGAGCTTATGCCGTTTAAGCCCGCCATGGACCTGCTGATGGAAGACACCAGCTGGGACAAGATCTACGACCCGCAGCGCCTAGCCTGCAACGAGGTGCCACTCCAGGCCGCGGTGTATTTCGACGATATGTACGTCGATTCGGGCATGCAGCTCGATACGCTCAGCCGCGTGGGCAACTCGCATGCCTGGGTGACCAACGAGTTCGAGCACGACGGCCTGCACGGCAGCGTGGTGTTCAAGCACCTCTTCGACGAAGCGCTCAACCGCGGAGACCTGCGCCGGATCTTCTAGCTAAGGAGTGTCCCCACCTGCCGGCACAAAAAGAACGTCCCCAAGTGCCGAACAAGTGCCGGCAACGACAATGCCGCAGGTAGAGAACGGAAAGCGAAAACGCCCCTAAGCGAGCAAGGTGACGTGAAAGAGGAGGGCATTGACCTTTTGGTCATGCCCGACGATTGAACGTCAGATTGCCGCTTAGGGGCGTTTGCAGCGTCAATTGGTTATGCGAAGACGATTAAATTATCCCTGTGTATCGCCGGCTTCTCGGCCAGGTCTGCCAGCAGGCGGTTGCTGGCGATCTGGTCCTGGCGGCGACCGGCAGCAAGCTCCAGCACGTCCGAATCGGCCTCAGCGATACCGCGGGCGACGACCGTACCGCTCGGATCGCACACATCGAGCACATCGCCCTCGGCAAACTGGCCATCGACCTCGCGGATACCCACCGCAAGCAAGGAAGAGCCACGGCTAACCAGCGCCTTCGCGGCACCATCATCGACCGTCACCGAGCCGTGCGCCTTGTCGCCCAGTGCGATCCACAGCTTGCGGGGTGCGATGTCCAGACGCTCCGCCGGCGGATCGAACAGCGTGCCCACGCTCTCGCCGCGGGCGAGGCGCACGAGCGCATCGGGTTCCTCGCCCGAGCAAATCACGCTCTGAATGCCCGCCGTCATCAGGATACGGCTCGCGCGAATCTTGGTAATCATGCCGCCCGTGCCCACCGATGTGGAAGAATCGCCCGCCGAGGCAATAATCTTGGCATCGATCTTATGCACGACAGGAACAAACTCGGCCGTCGGGTCCTCGTGCGGATTGGCAGTATAGAGACCATCGATGTCCGAGAGCGTCACGCACAGATCGGCAGAAACCAGGCAGCTCACAAGCGCCGCCAGTGTGTCGTTGTCACCAAACTTGATCTCATCGACGGTAACGGTATCGTTCTCGTTGACAACCGGCACCACGCCAAGCTCCACGAGGCGCAGCAGGGCGTCGCGCGCATGCAGGTAGGACGTGCGACGGGCCGTGTCGTGGCGCGTGAGCAGCACGAGCGAGGTGAGCGCGCCGAACAGGCATGTCACGTCGGAGAACGACAACGCTTCGGCCGACGAGATGATGCACTGACCGGCCGAGGCGCAAGCCTGTAAGCTCGGCAGGTCACCGACCGGCTTGCGGTCGAAGCCCAGCACGGGATAGCCACAGGCAATAGCGCCCGAGCTCACCACGACCAGACGCCAGCCGAGCTTGCGCAGCGCTGCGGCTTGATCGGCAAGTCCGCCGATAAAGGCGCGGTTGACCTTGCCATCGGCGCCCACCACCGTGGACGAACCGATCTTTACCACCATCGTTTTATAAGAAGTCGTCATACGTCAAACCAATCAACTGTTCAGCGAACGGCCGAGCGGCGGCCAAGGGAGCGTGACTCGCCCCTACCGCCCAAAGAATTAGTGAGCCCAGGGAAAAGCAGAAGCCGCGGCCATATTCTTGCGCACGAGCTCGTCGCGCACCTGAGCCAGGCCCTGCTCCATGCCCACCACATAGGTCTGCGGGTACAGGAAGCGCTTGAAAGCTGCGTCCAGATGATCGAGCGCCCAAACACAGCGCTCGCGCGCGTCCTGGATGCTCTCACGCGGAGCCACCGCGCTGCCGTCGCGCACGATCGGCACCAGCAGCTCGCGATACTCAAGTTCGGACACGTCGGTCACCAGGGCGGCATCATTCACGGCCACGAGGGTATTGCCGCGCGCGGCGCCCTCCCCCGCCAGATGGTCCTCGTCGTAGATCATGTCGCAGACCGGGCCGCCAAAGCCGTCGTAATAACGGCGCACGCGTTGCACACCCGGGATCGTGCGCTTGTAGGGCTGCTCGGAGAGCTTGACCACCGGCGTCCATGGATCTGCCTCGCTCGCACGGCGGGCGGAAAGCTTGTACACGCCACCCAGCGCCGGCTGGTCATAGCAGGTCGCAAGCTTGGTACCCACACCAAAGCTGTCGATGGGCGCACCCTGGTCGAGCAGCGACTGAATCGTGTACTCGTCAAGATCGTTGGAAACCGAGATCCCCACATAGGGCAGGCCCTCGGCATCAAAACGGCCGCGAACATACTTGGAGAGCTTGGCAAGGTCGCCGGAGTCGATGCGAATAGCCGACAGGCGCTCGCCCACCGCCTCCATCTCCTTGGCAACCGTAATGGCATGCTCGCAGCCCTCGCGCACGTCATAGGTGTCGATGAGCAGCGTACAGTTCTTGGGGCTCGACTTGGCAAAGGCGCGGAAGGCCTCGAGCTCGGAATCGAAGCTCATCACCCAGCTGTGCGCATGCGTGCCAAAGACGGGAATACCGTAGCGGCGGCCGGCGAGCACATTGGACGTAGAGGAGCAGCCGGCAACGTAGCTCGCGCGCGCAACGGCCAGGCCGCCATCGGGGCCCTGGGCACGGCGCAGGCCAAACTCCGCCACGGGACGGCCGTCGGCGGCAAGCACCACGCGCGCCGTCTTGGTGGCGACAAGCGTCTGGAAGCCGACGATGTTGAGCAGCGCCGTCTCAAGCAGCTGGCACTCGAGCGCAGGACCGGTGACGCGCACCATGGGCTCGCGCGGAAAGACGAGCTCGCCCTCGGGAACGGCGTCGATATTTACATGCGCACGAAAATCGCGCAGGTAGTCGAGGAATGCGGACTTGAACATCGCGCCGCCGGCAGGGGCCTCAAGCGAAGCTAGATAGTCGATGTCCTCGGGCGTAAAGCGCAGGTTCTCGACAAGCTCGGGCAGCTCGGCGGTGCCGCACATGACGGCATAGGCGCTGCCAAAGGGATGGTCGCGGTAAAACGCCGTAAAACAACCCTGCTCATTGGCCTTGCCGCTCTCCCACAGGCCCTGGGCCATAGTGAGTTCGTACAGATCGGTGAGCATTGCAATGTCGGTGGGATGCGAGATGTCGGTCAAAGCCATGGGGCGACCTTTCGGATGTGTGGTACAGAATTTGAGGGTTAGACGAGAGCAGAGGATGCGGACATGACGCCCGATGCAAATCGGTTAGAGCAGGCCCATGCTGGTCAGGATCGTGTAGCCCATAAAGATGACAAACGCGATGAGGGCAAGGACAATGATGATTTTTTGAGCCGGCGCCATGCCAGGGATCTCGTTCTCGCCCGTAGGTTCCTTGGAGGTAACCATGCGCTGGGCAAAGGTCATCTCGTCACGGCTCGACTTGGGCTCGACGGACTTGGGACGAGCGGCCTTTTTAGGCTGAGGTTTGGGCGCGGCAGGCGCAGGCTTCGCAGCAGCGGGCTTGGGTGCGGGCGCGGGCGCCGATGCGGATGCGGCGTTCGAGGCGACCTCCTCGGCCTTCGCACGCTCGGCACGCAGGGTAGCCAGCTCCTCACGCTCGCGACGGGCCTCTTCCCGAGCCTCGCGGCGGGCCTTCTCAGCGCGGAGCTCTTCCAACTCGGCGCGCTCCTCGTCGGACAATGGTTGGGACTCAAGCTCGGCCATGGTACAGCCCTTTCTTTTAAAAAAAGCCGCCGACACAATGTCAGCGGCTTATCAAATCCAAGGGTGGAGACGAAGGGAGTCGAACCCTCGGCCTCTGCCATGCGACGGCAGCGCTCTCCCAACTGAGCTACGTCCCCAGGACAAGTCGATATTTTACCTACGGCTCGCCAACTGTCAACGCCCAATAACCAGTCTTTTTGGGGCGCGGCTATTTTGACAACTTTTCGAGCAGGCAATCCTCTCGATGATTTTTTATCCCCGTCCCAGAAAAATCATCGACGAACGCACTACTTTGCGCTGGTAAGAACACCGGTGGTGTCGAAGGCCGGGGTGAAGCTCTCGTCTACCGCGCCGCCCTCTTGCCAGAACATCGTCGTAAAACCCAGGTCGTCGGCATGGTCGAGCACCTGCTCGTACTCCTCACGCGTCACGGCGCGTGCCAGGTCGCCGCCCTGCTCGCGCAGGAGCGCATTGGGCGTGTA